>JAAWLY010000015.1 GCA_022798155.1 Lawsonibacter sp.
GCTGAAGATCCCCCGCCTGCCCTTCGACAAGTTCACCACCGCCAGCCGCACCCTGGGCACCCAGATGAAGGCCACCGGCGAGGTGATGGCCATCGCCAATTCCTTCGAGGGGGCGGTGATGAAGGCGGTGCGCTCCCTGGAACTGAACGTCCGGGCGCTGAAGCTGGACAAGCTGGAGGGGCTGTACACCGACGAAATCGAGGAGCTGCTGGTGAACGTCACCGACGAGCGGCTGTTTGTGGTGGCCGAGGCCCTGCGCCGGGGGTTCTCTCCCCAGATGATCAACGCCATCACCAAAATGGACATCTGGTTCCTGGACGGCTTTAAGCGCATCATCGACATGGAGGAGGAGCTCAAGCGCTGCAAGGGGGTCCCCAATGCGGACATCCTGCGCAAGGCCAAGGAGATGTGCTTTGCCGACAGCTACATCGGCACCTTGTGCGGCATGACCCAGGCCGGCGTGAAGGCTCTGCGGGAAAAATACGGCATTATCCCCGCCTTTAAAATGGTGGACACCTGCGCCGCCGAGTTCGACGCCGAGACCCCCTACTACTACTCCACCTACGACGGGGAGAACGAGGCCCGGGACGACGGCAGCGGCCGGAAAAAGGTCCTGGTCCTGGGCTCCGGCCCCATCCGCATCGGCCAGGGCATCGAGTTTGACTACTGCTCCGTCCACTCCGTCTGGGCCCTGAAAAAGCTGGGCTGCGAGACCATCATCGTCAACAACAACCCGGAGACCGTCTCTACCGACTTTGACGTGGCCGACAAGCTGTACTTCGAGCCTCTTACGGCGGAAGATGTGCAGAACATCGTGGAGCAGGAAAAGCCCTGGGGGGCGGTGGTCCAGTTCGGCGGCCAGACCGCCATTAAGCTGGCAAAGGCCCTCACCGACATGGGGGTGCGCATCCTGGGCACCTCCTCCGACGGGGTGGACGCCGCCGAGGACCGGGAGCGGTTCGACGAGATTTTGCAGAAGTGCGGCATCCCCCGCGCCAAAGGCCGCACCATCTTCACCACCCAGGAGGCCCTGGCCGCCGCCCATGAGCTGGGCTATCCCGTGCTGGTGCGTCCCTCCTACGTGCTGGGCGGCCAGGGCATGGAGATCGCCTATTCCGATCGGAACATTGGGGAGTTTATGAAGATCATCAACATGACCGTTCAGGAGCACCCCATCCTGGTGGATAAATACCTGATGGGCCGGGAGCTGGAGGTGGACGGCGTGTTCGACGGGGAGGACATCCTCATCCCCGGCATCATGGAGCATGTGGAGCGGGCCGGGGTCCACTCCGGAGACTCCATCGCCGTCTATCCCCCCCTCCACCTGGAGGACAAGCACCGGGAGCTGATTCTCAAGCATACCAAGAACATGGCCAAGCACCTGGGCGTGGTGGGCCTGATCAACGCCCAGTATATCCTCTACGACGACGACATCTATGTCATCGAGGTCAACCCCCGCTCCTCCCGCACCATCCCCTATATCTCCAAGGTCACCGGCGTGCCCATCATCGACCTGGCCACCCGGGTGATGCTGGGAGAAAAGCTCCACGACATGGAGTACGGCACCGGCATCTACAAGGAGGCCGGCTACTTCGCTGTGAAGGCCCCGGTGTTCTCCTTCGAAAAGCTCACCGACGTGGACACCGGCCTAGGCCCGGAGATGAAATCCACCGGCGAGGTGCTGGGCCTGGACGAGACCTATCCCCAGGCCCTGATGAAGGCCTTCAAAGGCTCCGGAATGCGTGCCCCCAAAAAGGGCGGCCGGGTGATTATCACGGTGAAGGACGAGGACAAGGGGGAGATTATCTCCATTGCCCGGGGCTTTGAGGAGATGGGGGTGGAGCTGTACGCCACCCAGAGCACCTGCGACGTGCTCAACAACGCCGGCGTGGCCTGCAAGCCTGTCAACCGGGTGTCCCAGGCCCACCCCAACATTCTGGATATGATCGCCTCCGGCACGGTGGACCTGATTATCAACACCCCCACCCAGGGCCGCAGGCACGACTCCGACGGCTTCCGTATCCGCCGCTCCGCGGTGGAGCACGGGGTGGGCTGCGTCACCTCGGTGGACACCGCCCGGGCTCTGCTCACCGTCCGCCAGCAGGGCCGCGCCGAGGACCTGACCCCCATTGATATTACAAAAATCTAAGCAGAAGACCCCCGGCTCGCGCCGGGGGCCAATTTTTCTCTTGGCAGGTTTCCTGCAACCATACTATAATGGTTTTGCGAAACAGCGCTAAGGCAGGGGCTGTGCCCCTGCCTTTTGCTAGCTCTGACGCTGCGGGATTAGGGGGAGGACAGAACTTTGGAGGACGGCGGGGGAGTGGGGATACTGGCGGGAGAAGGCGCGGGTGATACGGGTACAGACCATCTGGCTGTTTTCAAAGCTGGCTTGGGGCAGCAGGAGGACGAACTGGGAGGCGCTGCACCGGGAGAAGGCGTCGCCCCGGCGCAGGCGGGTGGAAAGAATCTCCTCCAGGTTGTTCATAGCCCGATCCAGGCTGTGACGGGCCAGGACGGACTGCTCTCCCCCGGACAGGGAGAGCAGGGCGACGTGGAGGGAGGCCCCGGTGCGCTCCGCCATGCGGCCCACCGAGCGGCAGATGGCCCGGAAGAAGTCGTACTCGCACAGGAGCGCGCCGGTCTGCCCGGTTTCCCGAAGCTGTTCCTGGAGGATGACAGGGGAGATGGACCGAGGGTCCTCCTCCCGCCGGGCCTGCTGGTACAGGTCCCGGAGCCCCTGGGAGGGCAAAACGCCCTGCTGGGTCAGCAGCCTCTGGTGGAACTGCTCATAGACCTGGACTGCCTCAGACCGCCGGTCCAGGTGAAGCAGGGCCTCCAGCCGCCAGCAGCACAGCTCCTCCCGGCAGGGGTCCAGCAGGAGGGCGGCGCCGGCCAACCGGGCGGTCTCCTGCCACCGCTCCCGGCCGGCCAGAAGGGGCAGGAGCTGCTGGACGGTTTGCAGGTAGGACTGGCGCAGGGTCTCCGCCTGGGCGGCGGCCCAGGGGCAGCCGCTCAGGCTGGGGAGGTAGTCCCCCTGGTACAGCTCCAGAGCGGAAGTCCACAGGGCTATCCGGCGATCCAGGTTTTTGGCCCTTCCGCCCTCCCGGAGCCGGCTGGAAAACTCCTCGGTGTCCAGAGTGAGGGGGACCTTCGGGTTCCACTGGTAGCAGCCCTCCCGGTTGAGCAGCAGCTCCCGGCCCGTCCCCGGGCCCAGCTGGTCCAGCAGAGAGCGGGCCCGGTGGAGGATGGCCTTTAGGGTGTTGAGGGAGGCGGTGCCTGGGACCTGTCCGTCCCAGAGCAGGGCGGTGAGCTCGCCGCAGGGGACGGGGCGGTCACGGGTCTGGAGCAGACGGGCCAGCAGTAGGCACAGCTTTCGGGAGCGGTCGTTGATGACGATGGCGCTCTCCCCCCGGCGGATGGTAAATCCGCCCAGCGTCTGAACATGGAGCGGGACAGCGGGCATGGGAATCCCTCCTCTGTATCGATGGAAAGATTATTTCCTTAAAAATAACACATTTTTTCCAAATTTGCAATAAATAATTCCAGCACAGGCGCCTTTGGCGGCGAGGCTGTGTTCAGAAAGGCCTGCTTTGGCGGACGGAAAAAGGAAGAAACTGTAGGTTATGTACAATTTAAAATTTTGAAAAACTTTTTAAAAAAAGTACTTCCCTTTTTTTTTGACTTGTGCTATACTGACGTTGTCAAAAGACAAAGGCCTCGGTCCGCTGAGGCGGACCGGGAATGGGTTCTTGATGTGGAAAGAAAAACAGTTTGTGGATTTTTGGAAAGGAAATGAGGTATCAACGATGAAACTGTTTAAGAGATTGATTCCGCTGGCGCTGGCCCTGTCTATGCTGGCCGGCTGCGCCCAGGGAGCGGCAAACACAGGCGCCTCCTCCAGCGAAGAGCTGGACGAGTACTATGTGGACCAGGTGGCTTTCGAGGATGTGACGATCGAGGACGAGGCGGTGGCCTTGGCCGGCACCCCCGCGCTGAACGACATGCTGCTGCCGGTGGCCTCCGGCAAAGCGGTGAAAAACAACACCCGGGCCACCATCGACTACTCCAACACCGGCGACGGCTATGTGATGGTCAAGTTTACCGGTACCACCAAGACCCGGCTGAAGGTGCAAGTGATCGGCCCCAAGACCACCTATACCTATAACCTGAACGCGGGCGAGTGGACCACCTTCCCCCTGTCTGACGGCAACGGCGACTACACCGTGTCCGTGCTGGAGAACACCACCGGCAACAAATACGCCCAGGTTCTGGCAGCCAAGTTCAAGGTCTCCCTCACCGACGAGTTCGCCCCCTTCCTGCGGCCCAACCAGTACGTGGATTACGGCGTGGCCACCAACACCATTGCCAAGGCCAAGGAGCTGGCGGGCAAGGAGACCGACCCCCTGAAGCTGGTGGAGATCATCTACAACTACGTGGTCAACAACTTCACCTACGACAAGCAGCTGGCCGCCACCGTGAAGAGCGGCTACCTGCCCGTGCTGGACAATGTGCTGGCTGCCAAGAAGGGTATCTGCTTCGACTACGCCGGGCTGATGACCGGTATGCTGCGCAGTCTGGGCGTACCCTGCAAGCTGGTGGTGGGCTACGCCGGAACCGCCTACCACGCCTGGATCAGCGTCTGGTCAGAGGAAACCGGCTGGGTTGACGGCGCCATCTACTTCAACGGCAGCGTCTGGCAGCGGATGGACCCCACCTTCGCCTCCTCCGGCAAGGGCAGCGAGTCTATTATGAAGTATATCGGCGACGGGAGCAACTACAGTGTGAAGTACTTGTACTAAGTTTTGTAAAAATTGAAAAAAGCTCTTTACGAACGGAAAAATTTGATTTACAATGGGCTTGCGGCTTGCCGCGGGCCCATTTTATACACTACATATTGGACCGTCTGGGTTGGGTCCGGTCCGGATCGGAGTTTTTATGATGAAAAGCACAATTCCCAATGATGAGCTTTCTGTCCTGTGCCTGGAGCTGTCCATGCTCCTGAAAGCGGGCGTAGGCAAGGGAGACGCTTTGACCCTGCTGGCGGAGGAGAGTACGCCGGAATATAAAGACATGCTCACCGCCATGGCGGAAAAAACAGACTTCGGCGCCACTCTGTCCGCGGCGATGCGGGAGACGGGACGGTTTCCCGTCTATGTCTGCGGCCTGGTCGAGGTGGGCGAGCAGACCGGACGCATTGAAGAGGCGCTGACCTCCCTGGCCCAGTACTACGAGGGCCGGGTCCGGCTGGACCGGCGGATTAAGAGCGCCCTGCTCTACCCGGCGGTAATGCTGATGCTGATGCTGGTGGTTATCGGCGTGCTGCTGGTGCGGGTGCTTCCCATCTTCAACGACGTATACGCCTCCCTGGGCGGACGGCTCACCGGTGTGGCCGGCGGCCTGCTGACTCTGGGGCAGTGGCTGGACGGAGCGATGCCTGTGCTGTGGGCGGTGCTGGCCGCCCTTGTGGTGATGCTGGCCGCTTTTGCCGCGGTGCCCTCTTTCCGAGACAAGCTGACCGGCCTGTGGCGGAAGGGCCGGGGGGACAAGGGCATTACCCGTAAGATGAACGACGCCCGCCTGGCCAGCGCCCTGTCCATGGGCATAGCCAGCGGAATGTTGCTGGAGGAGGCGGTGGAGCTGGCCTCTGGCCTGATGGACGACATCCCCCAGGCCAAGGCCCGGTGCATGGACTGCCAGTCCCGGCTGGAGCAGGGGGAGAAGGCCAGCCAGGCCATGAAGGCCAGCAACCTGCTGCCAGCCTCCGCCTGCCGCCTGCTGGAGCTGGGCCAGCGCAGCGGAACCGGAGACGCCGCCATGGTGAAAATCGCCGCCGACCTGACGGAGGAGAGCGAGGCCGCCCTGGAGGAAAAGGTGAGCCGGGTGGAGCCCGCCCTGGTGCTGGTGTGTTCCATTCTGGTGGGGTTGATTCTGCTGTCGGTGATGCTGCCGCTGATGCACATCATGTCGGCGATTGGGTGACGGGCTATGGGAAGAAAAAAGAAGCCCTGGGGGGCGCTGCTGCGGGGGGTGCTGCTGCCTGCCTTCTGCATCGCGGTACTGATTGGCTTTTCTACCGCGTTGAGCAGCCTGAACAGCGGCCACGAGGCGGAGGACCAGCGGCAATTGGAGGAGGCCCTGCGCCGGGGCTGTGTGGCCTGCTACGCGGCCGAGGGGGTCTACCCCCCAAATCTGGACTACTTAAAGGAGCACTACGGCGTTCAGGTGGACGATTCTCGATACGTTGTGATCTACAGCGTGTTTGCCGACAATCTGATGCCTGATATCACGGTGCTGGTGAATGAGCTATGAGACGAAAGCCGATCCAACATCAAATTGAGGGGCTGGCCGCCCTGCTGCTGTTTGGGGTGTTCGCGGTGTGTGTGCTGGCGGTGCTCCTCACCGGGGCGGACGCCTACCGCCGCCTGACCCAGCGGGACCAGGCGGCCTATGACAGGCGCACCTGCGAGCAGTACCTGGCCACCCGGGTGCGCCAGGCCGACAGGACGGGCGGCATTGTCCTGGAGGACTACGATGGCACAGATGTGCTGATTCTGGACGCGGACCAGGAGTATGTTACCTATATCTACCAGTGGGACGGCTGGCTGATGGAGCTGTACAGCTGGTCGGGAGAGCCCATGGTTCCGGAGGATGGCCGGAAACTGCTGGAGGCGGAGAGTATGGAGATTTCCCTGGGCGGCATGATGCTGACCTTTGAGATTTCCCCCGCCCCGGGCGTGACGGACACCATGCTGCTGTCCCTGCGGGGGGAAGAGGGGGTGGACGCATGACAAGGAGCAAGGCCCCTTTGGCCATGATGGAGCAGATGGTGATGCTGCTGGTGTTCGCTCTGGCCGCCGCCCTGTGCCTTCAGGCCTTTGTGAAGTCGGACGGCATGTCCAAGCGGGGGGAGGCCCGGGACCGTGCCGTGGTCCTGGCCCAGAACGCCGCCGAAGCCGTCCGCGCCTGCGGCGGGGACTTTGAGGAAGCGGCGCAGCTGCTGGGGGCGGAAGACTGGGACGAGGAGTCCATCACCCTCAACTACAACAGCGGCTGGGAGCCTGTTTCCCCCGGCGGGAGCGGGCTGCACTATATGCTGGGCGTCGGGCGGATGGATGACAGCGGTGTGCCCGGCATGGGCAAGGCCGTGGTGTATGTCAAGGATTTGACCATTCTGTCTGCGGACGACGGCCTGTTCCGCATTGAGGTGGCCTGGCAGGAGGTGAACCCCCATGACTGAGAAAAAACGGGAGGGCTTCGCCCCTCCGGCACTGGGCGGGTCCTCCCTGCTGGTGGTCTTCGCCGTGCTGGCCCTGACGGTGTTCGCCCTGCTGTCCCTGTCCACCGTCCGGGCGGACGTCCGCCTGGGGGACGCGGCGGCGGAGATGGTGTCCGGCTACTACGCCGCCGACGTGCAGGCCCAGGAGATTCTGGCCAAGCTGCGCACCGGCGCACCGTTGCCGGAGGACGTGGAGTTTGAAGCCACCATTTCTGATTATCCAGATCACAGCGAAACCATCTTTTCCTACTCCATCCCCATCTCCGACACCCAGGAGCTCCAGGTGGAGGTGCTGATGGAGCCGGACGGCAGCTATCAGGTCCGGCGCTGGCAGGCGGCCGCCGTGGGCGACTGGGAGTTTGACGACAGCCTGGAAATCTGGGACGGCGACCCAATCTTGTTTTAAGGAGAGAACTATGGCGAATCTGTTGGAATATTTGGAGCGGGCGGTAAAGGACAACGCCTCCGACCTGTTTATTGTGGCGGGCGGTCCCGTGTGTGAAAAGCTGGACAAGCGGTTTTTCTCCATCGGAGAGGAACGGGTGCTCCCCAAGGACACAGCGGAGCTGATTACCCAGCTGTACCAGCTGGCCAACCGGCCCATCAAGCACTATGAGGAGGTGGGGGACGACGACTTCTCCTTCTCGGTGGGTGGGCTGGCCCGGTTCCGGGCCAACACCTACCGGCAGCGGGGCTCTATGGCCGCGGTGATTCGGATGGTGCCCTTTGGCGTTCCGGACTGGCGGGAGCGGCATATTGACGAGAAGCGGGTGATGTCTCTGGCGGAACTGACCGACGGCCTGGTGCTGGTCACGGGCACGGCGGGCAGCGGCAAGTCCACCACCCAGGCCTGTATCATCGACCGGATCAACCAGAACCGGGCGGGGCATATCATCACTCTGGAGGACCCTATTGAATATCTGCACCGGAACAACAAGAGCATCGTCAGCCAGCGGGAAATCGCCATCGATACCGAGGACTATCTCTCCGCCCTGCGGGCCTGCCTGCGTCAGGCCCCGGACGTGATCCTTCTAGGGGAGATGCGGGACTACGAGACCATCCGCACCGCCATGACGGCGGCGGAGACGGGCCATCTGGTCATCGCCACCCTGCACACCAAAGGGGCTGTCAACACGGTGGACCGCATTGTGGACTCCTTCCCCGGCGACCAGCAGGGACAGATCCGGGCCCAGCTGTCCATGGTGCTGCGCACCGTGGTCTCTCAGCAGCTGATCCCAGACAAAAACGGCGGCATGGTGCCCGCCTTCGAGGTTATGCACGTGACCGACGCCATCGGCAACCTGATCCGGTCGCCGGATAAGAGCGTTCAGATTGACGCGGCCATCAGCTCTGGCGGGGCCGACAACATGATCTCAATGGACAACTACATTTTTGAGCTGTACAAAGCGGGAGAGATTACCAGAGAGACGGTTCTGGAATACTCTGAAAACAAGGAGGCGCAGGAGCGCCGCCTGCTGAGAGCGCAGTGAGGAAAGCGGGAAGCCCCCCGGGGACTTCCCGCTTTTTTTTCGATTGCCTATTCTAATTTGCAGGGAAATTTGCTATAATCAGATCATACATGATTCTCTGATTGGGAGGGCCTATGGAACGACTGGAAAAATTGCTGCGGGAGCGCCACCCGCTGCTGGAGCTGCGGGTGAATGAGCCCATGTCCAGGCACACCACCTTCCGCATCGGCGGGCCGGCGGCGCTGATGGCACTGCCCAAGTCGGTCAGTGAAGCGAAAATGGTCCTGAATGCCGCTCGGAAGCTGGAAATTCAGCCCTTCTTCCTGGGAAATGGGAGCAATCTGCTGGTGGCGGACCAGGGCTATCCGGGTTTTGTGGTCAAGCTGACGGGGGAATTTGAGAATATCTTTGCCACCCCCGCCGGCCCGGATGGGATAGCCCACCTGCACGCCGGAGGGGCGGTACTGCTGTCCCGGCTGTCCCGGCAGGCGCAGGAGCGGGGGCTGACCGGGCTGGAGTTTGCTCAGGGGATTCCCGGCAGCGTGGGCGGGGCGGTTACCATGAACGCTGGGGCCTACGGAGGGGAGATGTCCCAGGTGCTGCTCCAGGTGGCCGCTTTGAGCCCGGACGGGAGAGAAGCTCTGTTTTCCGCGGAGAGCTGTGACCTGAGCTACCGGCACAGCCGCTTTTCCAACGGAGATTGGCTGATTACGCAGGCGGTGTTCGGCCTGTCGCCGGGCGGCCCGGAGGAGATCGCCGCCCGCATGAAGGACTTTGCCCGGCGGCGGCAGGAGAAGCAGCCCCTGGAGTACCCCAGCGCCGGGTCCATGTTCAAGCGGCCGCCGGGACACTTTGCCGCCGCCCTCATCGACCAGTGTGGTCTGAAGGGCCTGACGGTGGGCGGGGCCCAAGTGTCGGCCAAGCACGCCGGCTTCGTGGTCAACCGGGGCGGGGCTGCCTGCGCGGATGTGCTGGAGCTGGTGGACCGGGTGAAGGAACAGGTCCTTCGGCAGACCGGCGTGGAGCTGGAGATGGAGGTCCGGGTGCTGGGTAGTGATGTGTAGGGGCGCATATCATGCGCCGCCAGTTATGCACAGGGGTTCGGGCGGATGATATCCGCCCCTACAGTAAAGACAAACAAAAGAGAGTGATACCAATGGAATTTGTTATCATCTCCGGCCTGTCCGGGGCGGGAAAGAGCAAGGCGGCCTCCTTTATGGAGGACATGGACTACTTCTGCGTGGACAATCTGCCCGCCCCCCTGATCCCCAAGTTTGCCGAGCTGGGCATGGCAGGGGCCGGAGAATACGACCGGGTGGCCCTGGTCAGCGATGTCCGGGCGGGCACCAACTTTAATGGGCTGTTTCACGCACTGGATGCCCTGGAGGGCATGAAGTGCGCCTACCGCATCCTGTTCATGGACGCCTCTGACGAGACGATCATCAAGCGCTACAAGGAGACCCGGCGGGCCCACCCCCTGGCCGAGGAGACCGACAGTCTGGAGCAGGCCATCGCCCTGGAGCGGAAGATGCTCTCCCCCCTGCGGGACCGGGCGGACAAGATTGTGGACACTACCAACCTGTCCACCGCCAAGCTGAAGGGGGTTTTACGGCAGATGTTTGGCCGGGAGGGCACGTCTGAGGGCCGGATGGAGGTGCGGGTGACCTCCTTCGGCTTTAAGCACGGGGTGCCTATGGAGGCCGACTTGGTCTTCGACGCCCGCTTTCTGCCCAACCCCTTCTATGTCGCCGAGCTGCGCCCCCTCACCGGCCTGGACGCCGGGGTGCGGGACTACGTCTGGCAAAACGGCCAGGCGGAGGAGTTTCTCAAGCGGCTGTGGGATCTGGTGGGCTGGCTGCTGCCCCGGTATGAGGAGGAGGGCAAAACCTCGCTGGTTATCTCGGTGGGCTGTACCGGGGGCCACCACCGCTCAGTGGCCGTCGCCCATGCGCTGGCGGATAAGATTCGGGTCCAGGGTTGGCCCGTGGCCGAGAGCCACCGGGATTTGGGGCGGGCGTAGGACCTTTGTAGGGGCGGATATTATCCGCCCGCAGACCCGCATGACAAACGGGCGCGTGATATGCGCCCCTACAGGGAAAAGAGGAGCAAGATGTCTGAACAATACCCCACCCTCCAGCAGTGGGAGCGGGGTCCTAAGATCGCCGCCGTCGGCGGCGGGACGGGGCTGTCCACCATGCTGCGGGGGCTGAAAAAATATACCAAAAACCTCACCGCCGTGGTAACGGTGGCGGACAACGGCGGCGGCTCTGGGATGCTGCGCCAGGACCTGGGGATGCCCCCGCCGGGGGACATCCGCCACTGTATGGAGGCCCTGGCCAACACCGAGCCTGTCATGGAGAAGCTTCTTACTTACCGCTTCACCGAAGGGACGCTGGCCGGCCAGTCCTTCGGCAACCTGATCCTGGCCGCCCTCAACGGCATTACCGGATCCTTTGAAGAGGCGGTCACCCAGATGAGCCACGTGCTGGCTATCACCGGGCGGGTGATCCCGGTGACCAGCGCCGACGTACAGCTGGAGGCTGTCTTTGAAAACGGCGCCCGGGTGGTGGGGGAGTCCCAAATCGCCGCCTTCAAGAAGGAGCAGGACTGCCGCATCCACCACGTGTCCCTGATCCCCGACCACCCCAAGGCCACCCCCGCCGCCCTTGCAGCCATCGGGGAGGCCGACCTGATTTTGCTGGGGCCGGGGAGCCTGTACACCAGCATCATTCCCAACCTGTTGGTGGAGGGGGTGGCCCAGGCGATTGCCCAGTCGGATGCCCCGAAAATCTACGTGTGCAACATCATGACCCAGGACGGCGAGACCGAGGGCTACACCGCCGCCGACCATCTGGAGGCCCTGCTGGTCCACGGCGCGCCGGGACTGCTGGATCTGTGCCTGGCCAACACCGCGCCGGTGGACCCGGAGCTGCTGGAAAAGTACCGGGAGGAGGACGCCGTCCCCCTGAATGTGGACCGGGAGCGGATCGCCAAGCTGGGGCTGGAGCTGGTGGAGCGGCCGGTGGCCTCGGAAAAGGGCAGCTATGCCCGCCACGACCCGGATCGGCTTGCCCAGGCCGTGCTGGAGATCTACCGCAGCCGGGCGGTGCGCATCTTCCGGGGAGAACGGCGTTACATTTTGGAGGAGTGACCATGTCCTTTGCAGCAGATGTAAAAACCGAGCTGTGCCGGGCCCCCCTGAGCCGCAAGTGCTGCGCCCAGGCGGAGGCCTACGGCGTGCTGCTCTACTGCAACACTTTCCACGGAGGGGGCGTCCGGATCGTTACCGAGAACGAGGCCTTTGCCCAGCGGCTGCCCGCCCTGTTTAAAAAGGCCTTTAAGCTCGCCTTCGACCACCTGCCGGAGGGGGAGGGAAAGCAAATCTTTGAGATAGACGACCCGGACAAGATTATGGCCATCTACAGGGCCTTCGGCTGTGACCCCAGGGCCTTGGCCCTCCACCTGAATTTCGCCGTGGTGGAGGAGGCCTGCTGCCGTTGCTCCTTCCTCCGAGGGGCCTTCCTGGCCGGAGGGTCGGTCACCGACCCCCGGAAGGGCTACCACCTGGAGCTGGCCACCTCTCACCACAGCGTCAGCCGGGAGGTGCTGGCCCTGATGCGGGAGCTGGATCAGGAGGCCAAATCCGCCCAGCGCAAGGGAAACTCGGTGCTCTATTTCAAGCAGAGCGAAAAAATTGAGGACTTTCTCACCTGCGTGGGGGCCCCCCTGGCCGCCATGGAGGTGATGAACGCCAAGCTGGAGCGGGACCTGCGGGGGAAGGTGAACCGCCGGGTGAACTGCGACGCCGCCAACCTGGACAAGGCGGTGGAGGCCGCCATGGCCCAGGTGGAGGCCATCCGCCGGCTGGAGGGGGCGGGAACCCTGATTACCCTGCCGGACAAGCTCCGGGAGGTGGCCGCCCTGCGCCTGACCCACCCGGAGGACACCCTGGCCCAGCTGGCCCAGCGCTGCGACCCGCCCATCACCAAGTCCGCCCTCAACCACAGGCTGCGTAAGCTGGTGGAGCTGGGGAGGGCGGACTTATGACCTATGAATTGCAGCCCCTGCGGCTCCAGACGGGTTGGACAGTTCAGTGGAACGACTTTACCGAATACGACATGGCTGTCCACGGGCCGGGGGATGCCTTTGAGCTTCATGAGGACTTGCTTCAGCTCTTCCACCAAAAAACTGGCTTGACGATTGACCTGGGCTGGTATCCAAGTTATGATCCTGGCGGTCACTATCTTTTGCTGCTGGTTCAAGACCACCAGTGGGACCGGCCGCTGGAACGGGTGGAGACAAGGCTAAAAGCTGAAGTCATTGCCTGCGTTGAAAAGTGGGTGGATCACGGCTTTTGGAGCAAGTATAAAATATGAAGGAGTGAAAATTATGCCAAACTGTACCTTCCGCCCCGCCGTTTCCGGCGACGAGGGCTTGATTTTAGGCTTTATCCGCGCCCTGGCGGACTATGAGCACATGGCCGACCAGGTAATCGCTACCCCGGAAATTCTGCGGGAGTGGATTTTTGAGAAAAAGGCGGCGGAGGTCATTTTTGCCGAAGCGCAGGGGAGAGCGGTGGGCTTTGCCCTGTACTTCCACAACTTCTCCACTTGGGTGGGCCGGGCGGGGGTCTATCTGGAGGACCTGTTCGTCCTGCCGGAGGAGCGGGGCCACGGTTATGGCAAGGCCCTGCTCAAGGAACTGGCCCGCATCGCCGTGGAGCGGGGCTGCGGGCGGCTGGAGTGGGCCTGCCTGGACTGGAACCAGCCCTCTATCGACTTCTACACCAAGAAAATGCGCGCCGTCCCCATGGACGGCTGGACGGTGTACCGCCTGACGGGGGAGACCCTGACCGAGGCCGCGCAGTCGAAATAGGCAAAGTCTTCTTTGGTAATTGTTAAAGGAGGCTTTGCCCCTGTGGGGGACGAGGGGAGGGATATTGTGCCCAAGAGCTATGAGTTCCACAGTACGTTTTCTCCAGAACAGCTGAGTTGGGAATTAAAAATATTTGTGCGGATGCACAACTCCCTTCACCGGAAGGAGTGTCCCATTTACTTAAAATGGAAAAGCGGGGATGAGTTTACCATTCGACAGACAGATATTTCCGCTGATTTCGGGTCCTGGAGTGTATCTGGAAAGACCAATCACTTCCTGTTTTGGCGTGCCGCATATGGCAGTGGAAAGGTGTGGTCCTTTCAGGATCCTTTCTGGGGCGTGATCCTGCCGGATGGAGCGGATGGCAGCGTAGTGCGGATCTGTACAGTGCCATGGACAAGGAGAATCCTAGCAATCCTTGGCGCGGGGCTGACATTTGCCGGGGTATGGGTTTCGATGTCGTCAGGCTCTTGGGAACCGCTGCTGATTGTGCTGCTTTGCTTCGTACTGCTTTTTGCCCCTATGCTAAAATCAGGAAAAACTGAGAATAATTTTGCGCTTTTTGCGCTTTTAGAGGAAAAGCTGAGCGGTCCGCCGCCAAAAGAGGAGTAATGTTTTATGTCCTTTGTCCATTTGCACCTACATACCGAATTTTCCCTTTTGGACGGCGCCTGCCGCATCAAGAAGTTGGTGGAGCGGGTGAAGGACCTGGGCCAGGAGGCGGTGGCCATCACCGACCACGGCTGTATGTACGGGGTGATCGACTTCTACCGGGCCTGCAAGGCGGCGGGCATCAAGCCCGTCATCGGCTGTGAGGTCTACGTGGCCCCCCGGGGGCGCACCCGGTTCCAGAAGGTCCACGAGTTCGACTCCCACTACAATCACCTGGTCCTCCTGTGCCGGAATGAGGAGGGCTACCGCAACCTGTCCTATATGGTGTCCAAAGGCTATCTGGAGGGCTTTTACATCAAGCCCCGAATCGACCTGGATCTGCTGCGGGAACACGCCGCGGGCCTGATTGCCTGTTCCGCCTGTATGTCCGGTGAGATTTCCCGGCTGCTGATGGCGGGGGACTACGACCAGGCGAAAGAGGTGGCTTTGGAGATGCGCGCCCTCTTCGGGGAGGACGGCTACTACCTGGAGCTCCAGGACCACGGCATCAAAGCCCAGAAGCAGGTGAACGCCCGGATTATCCGCCTCAGTGAGGAGACGGGAATCCCCCTCATCGCCACCAACGATGCCCACTACCTCCGGCGGGAGGATGCCGAGACGCAGGACATCCTCATGTGCATTCAGACGGGCAAGACCCTGGACGACCCGGGCCGGATGCGCTTTGAGACCCGTGAGTTCTTTGTTAAGTCGGAGGAGGAGATGTCCGCCCTTTTCCCGGACCACCCGGAGGCAATTGAGAACACAGCGAAAATCGCGGAGCTGTGCAATGTGGACTTTGAGTTTGGCAAGTACCACCTGCCCCTGTTCCAGCTCCCCGAGGGCTGGACCGACGGGGAGGCCTATTTCCGCAAGCTGTGCATGGACGGCTTCGCCAAACGTTACCCGGACCAGCCCGAGGAGTACTTGAAGCAGCTGAACTATGAGATGGACATGATCCGCAGGATGGGCTTTGTGGACTACTTCCTCATCGTCTCCGATTTCATCGGCTACGCCAAGGGGAACGGCATCCCGGTGGGGCCGGGCCGGGGGTCGGCGGCGGGGTCCATGGTGGCCTACTGCCTGAACATCACCAACGTGGACCCCATGGAGTACGGGCTGTACTTCGAGCGCTTCCTCAACCCGGAGCGGGTGTCCATGCCCGATATCGACATCGACTTTTGCCCCCGCCGGCGGCAGGAGGTCATCGAGTACGTGAAGCGGAAATACGGCGAGGACCATGTGGCCCAGATCGTCACCTTCGGTACTATGGCCGCCCGGGGCTCCGTTCGGGACGTGGGGCGGGTGATGGGAGTGCCCTACGGCGAGGTGGATACCCTGGCCAAGCTGATCCCCAGCGGCCCGGGGGCGCTGCACATCACCCTGGAGGAGGCTTTAAAGCTGTCCAAGCAGCTGAAAGACGCCTACGACGGCAGCCCCGCCACCAAAAAACTGATCGACACCGCCATGGCCATTGAGGGAATGCCCCGAAACACCTCCACCCACGCCGCCGGGGTGGTCATTACCCGCCGCCCGGTGGTGGACTACGTCCCCCTGGCCGCCAACGACGGCCAGCCCGTCACCCAGTATGTTATGACCACGCTGGAGGAGCTGGGGCTGCTCAAGATGGACTTTTTGGGCCTGCGCAACCTGACCGTGCTGGACGACGCGGCCAAGATGGTGCAGAAAAAGGAGCCCGGCTTTACCATCGACGCTGTCCCGGAGAACGACCCGGCCACCATGGCCATGCTGGCCGAGGGGAAGACCTCGGGGGTGTTCCAGCTGGAGTCCGCCGGCATGACCGGGGTGTGTGTGGGTCTGAAACCCAAGAGCATTGAGGATATCTGTGCGGTGATTGCCCTGTACCGCCCGGGGCCCATGGACTCCATCCCGAAGTTTTTGGCCTGTGCCCAGGACCCGGCCAAGGTGACCTACAAGGACCCCTCCCTGGTGCCCATCCTGTCCGGGACATACGGCTGCATCGTCTACCAGGAGCAGGTGATCCGCATCTTCCAGGACCTGGCGGGCTACTCCCTGGGCCAGGCGGACATGGTGCGCCGGGCCATGAGCAAGAAGAAGGTCAAGGAGATTGAAAAGGAGCGGGAGGCCTTCCTCCACGGCGACCCCGAGCGGAACATCGCCGGCTGCGTGGCCAACGGAATACCCGAGGCGGCAGCTCAGGACATCTATAACGAGATGTACGACTTTGCCGAGTACGCCTTCAACAAGTCCCACTCCCTGGTGTACGCCATCGTGTGCTACCAGACCGCCTGGTTTAAGTGCCACCATCCGAAAGAGTATATGGCCGCCCTGCTCACCTCGGTGCTGGACTCCACCGAGAAGGTAGCCGAGTACATCGCCGAGTGCAAGGAAATGGGCATCCAGCTGCTGCCTCCCGACGTGAACCAGTCGGGGGCCGACTTCACCGTGGTGGAGGAGGGCATCCGCTTCGGGCTGGTGGCCCTGAAAGGGGTGGGGCGGAGCTTCATCGCCAACCTGTTGTCTGAGCGGGAGAAAAACGGCCCCTTTGCCGATTTTATGGACTTCTGCGGCCGGCTGTTTGACCAGGATATGAACCGGCGGATGCTGGAGAGCCTGATTAAAAGCGGCGCCTTCGACACCATGGGCTGCCGCCGCTCCCAGTTGATGCAGGTCTACGGCCAGGTGCTGGACGGCATCGCCGCCGCTCGGAAGCGAAACGTGGAGGGCCAGCTGGACCTGTTCGGGTTTGGCGGCGGGGAGGAGACCACCCCCCTGCCCACGCTGGTGCTCCCAGACCTGCCTGAGTATACCCTCCAGGAGCTGATGACCATGGAGAAGGAGACCACCGGACTGTATCTTTCCGGCCACCCCATGGACCAGTATCGGGAGACCGTCAAACAGTTTGGGGCGGTGACCATCGGCTCGATTCTCACCGATTTTGCCCGGGAGGAGGGCCCCAGGGAGTATCGGGACGACCAGCGGGTGTCCATCGCGGGCGTGATCTCCACCTACCGCACCCGCACCACCCGGAACAACACCCTGATGGCCTATATCAACCTGGAGGACGACACCGCCTCTATGGAGCTGCTGTGCTTCTCCCGCCCCCTGAACGAGAGCGGCAGCTATATCCGGGAGAACAACGCCATTCTGGCCACCGGCAAGATCTCCGTCCGGGACGACAAGGAGCCCCAGCTGATGGTGGACTCCATCCGTCCCCTTACCGACCTGGAGCCGGCGGCCTCCGGGGGGACCCTGTACCTCCGTCTGCCCAGCCGGGAGGACCCCCGTCTGCGGAAGGTGCGGCTGGCCCTGTCCTTTTTCCCGGGGGAGAACCAGGTGGTGCTCTACTTTGAGGACTGCAAGAAGCGGGTGGGCTCCCGGTGCGAGATTCACCCCGCCCTGGTGAAGGATCTGACCGAACGGCTGGGGCAGGAAAACGTGGTGGTAAAGTAGCCAGGGAGAAAGAAGCGAGGGCATGGAAATTTTAAGCTATCTGCGTCAATTTAATACCCCCTCTGTGCTGCTGCGGCTGACCCTGGCAGTGCTGTGCGGCGGGCTGATCGGCATCAACCGGGAGCACAAGCGGCGCCCGGCGGGGTTCCGCACCTATATGCTGGTGTGCCTGGGGGCGGCCCTGACGGGGATTTTAAGCCAGTATCTGTGGGTGATGATTAACACCCAGTGGGCGCAGGTGTCCGCCCTGCTGGACAAGAAGGTGGATGTGTCCCGCATCGGGGCCAAGGCCATCGGCGGTGTGGGCTTTTTGGGGGCGGGCACCATCCTGGTTACCGAGCAGTGGGAGGTGAAGGGGCTGACCACCGCCGCAGGGCTGTGGGCCTCGGCCTGCCTGGGATTGGCCATCGGGGCCGGGTTTTATGAGGGGGTGCTGCTGGGCTTTTTCGCCATCTTCCTGAGCATCAAAGTGCTGCCCTATATCGAGGACACTATTTTGGCCTACTCCCGGAATATGAACCTCTATGTGGAGCTGGTGTCCATGGAGCGGCTAAAGGACTTTATTGCCCTGCTCCGCTCTAAGAACATCCAGATTTACGACATGGAGTTCGACCGCCAGCGGGGGCGGCGGAAAGGGGACCGGGGCGGCCTGGTGCTCTATCTCCGACTGCCCCGGAGCCAGTCCCACCCCAGGCTGATGACAGAGCTGTCATACAGCCCGGATGTGGATACCATCGATGAGATATAGGAGGCGGAGCAATGCTGAAGAGCCTGAATTTTCTGCGGGAGCTAAGCATGGCGGGGGTGAGCGTCCGGGTACTGCTGGCCCTGTTGTGCGGCGGCGTTATAGGGATTGAGCGGGCGGAAAAGCGCCGCCCCGCCGGGTTCCGCACCCATATCCTTATCTGCCTGGGGGCGGCCATCACCGCCATGACCAGCGAGCACCTGTTTTTGAATATGCACTACTACCTGGACGTGGCCCGTATGGGGGCCGGGGTGGTGTCGGGCATCGGCTTTATCGGCGCGGGCACTATTATGGTCACCCGGCGGCAGCGGGTGAAAGGACTGACCACCGCCGCAGGGCTGTGGGTGGTGGCCATTGTGGGGTTGTGCTGCGGCTTTGGATTTTACGAGGGGGCGGTCTACACCACCGTTTTGGTGCTGGTTGCCGAGGTGTTCTTCTCCAAGCTGGAGTACCGTCTCATCCGGGAAAACAAGGAGATCACGGTGTGCGCGGAATATGAAAAGCCCTCCTGCCTGGAGGAGATGATGGAAAAATGCCACAACCTGGGGGTGAAGATCGTAGACGTGGAGATTACCCGCCGGGGGACGGAGGGCGGATGCTCCTCCGCCGTGCTGGTGCTCCGCTCCCGCCAGGGGGCGGGGAGAGAGGAGGTCCTCCGGGAGCTGTCCGGCGTGGAGGGCGTGTTCCGCGTTGTGGAGGCGTAAAAAGGCTCCCTCTCGGAGGGAGCTTTTTTGTTGCCCTATTGGGAAAAATCTGATATAATATCCCCCGCAGGGATAAAAACACAGGACGGTTGGTAGTCCGCCCGCGGGCCGCGCTCCCGTCAGTAACCTTCCCTCCCGGGTCGTCCATTCTCTGACGCGAAAATCAGGGAGGAAATTGAATATGGACCGGAATTTTTGCTGTTTTACCGTGCTGTTCCAGCCGCCTTTCTGGGTGGGGATCGCGGAGCGGTGGGAGGAGTCGGGGTACTCGGCGGCCAAGGTGACCTTTGGCCCGGAGCCTACCGACGCCCAGTTGTACCAGTGGATCCAGAAGGAGTGGTACAGGCTGAAATTCAGTCCGGCGGCGGAGGGGGAGCGACCGGCAACGGAGCGAAAAAATCCCAAGCGGGCCCAGCGGGAGGCCAGGGAGGCCACCCGGCAGCAGGGGGTCAGCACCCGGGCCCAGCAGGCCCTCAGCCGCCAGCGGGAGCAGGAGGGACTGGCCCGAAAACGGGAGGCCAAAGGCCGCGAAGAACAGCGGCGGCAGGAAAAATACCTTCTGCGCCAACAGAAAAAGCGCGAGAAAAAGCGGGGCAGGTGAAAACCTGTCCCGCTTTGCTGTGTCAGCCCAGAGGAAAATCCCAGGGAAGGTTATAGGGGCTATCCGGGCGGAGCCACAGGGCTTTGTGGGCGGCACGGCGCTGGTCCGCGCCGGGAGAGGGGTCCTCCATCCATTGCAGGCACCGGGCCAGAAAACTTTCGCTCATCTCCTGCCAGCCGGAGAAGGTCCGCTGGATAATTTTGCCCACCTGACAGGAACGCCGGACCATCTCCCGGCGGCTGATCCAGCCCAGCCGGAAGGCGATGGCCAGCAACTGGGTACACCGGCACAGCTCCCAGGCCCGGTCCGACTGGGTCAGGCACTTCCGGATGCCGGGACCCACGCTCATGTACTCCACTGTCTCCAGCAGCTCCCTTTTGCTGTGGATGTCCCAGGGACTGTCCAGCATGTTCAAGAAGTACTGCCGCTGCTCCGGGCTGTTATAAGGGCCCCGCCGTCCGCCCAGAAGGATGGGGGTGCTTTCGTAGTTGGGCATGAGGCTGTTGCCTGAGACGTACTCGCAGTTGTACAGGGCCCAGTTGGCATATGAGCCAAAAATCCATTTTTCCAAGTCGTTTTGGGGCGTCAGGTCCTGGTCCCGCTTGCGCAGGGTGCTGCGGACGAACAGAACGATCACGACCAGCAGAACGATCAGCCCGGGCAGACCGGTTCGGACCGCAAGACCCAGTGCCAGTCCGAGCAGGGCGTAATACATAAAAATTCCTCCAATTCAGCCGAAAAATAGGCCCCCTGGTATAACCAGGGGGCCGAAATGCTTACTGCTGGGCCTCAACCTGGCCGAAGGAACGGCCGTTATAGGTCAGGCAATTCTTGCACATACGGTGAGGCAGCCGGTAAGCCCCGCACTTGGGGC
>JAAWLY010000016.1 GCA_022798155.1 Lawsonibacter sp.
CTTGCGCAGGTCCCGGGCGGACTTGGTGAAGTTGTCCAGCCGCAGCCCCTTCAGGTCGGGGGAGGCGGTGACCATGGACTCGGTGATGACGATTTCGCTCACCACCGCCAGCAGTTGGTCCAGCTTGGCCAGGTTGACGCTGATGAGGCTCTCCTTGGCGTGCTGGGCGGGGGCGGGGGCGGGGGCCCCGCCTCCGCCCTTGGCGGCGGGAGCGGCCTCGGCCTTGGGGGCGGAGCCGGCCTTCTCCTTCGCCTTGCTCTCCTCCGCCTTGGGCTTTTCCGGGGCGGGGGCGGGCTTGCTGGCGTCTACCGGCTGATACTCCCGCACCGAGCCGGCGTTCTTTACCGCGGGAATGGCCGCGTCGCGGTCCTCGGCGGTGCGGAACCACACCATAAAGCCCTGGTCGGCGATGATGTCGGAGGTGGAGGGGTCGGTTTCTACGTTCTCCGGGTAGGAGATGAAGTCGCCGCAGTAGTCCTTTACCCCGTTGATGAGCATGAAAGCCCGCAGGTTCTCCATGCCGCTGCCCTCGTCGAAGAAGACGTGGACGCCGTAGAGATAGTCGGGATTGGCCGCGCTGATCTCCGCCTGGGGCGCCTTCTCCTCGTCGGCGGGGGCGTCGTTCGGCTGCTCGGCGCTCTCCTGGGCGGGAGCCTCCGGATTGCCCTGAATTTTATCGATCAGACTATTAATTTTATTTACAATGTGGTCGATAGACTGAGAGAGCGGTTCGTCGTTCTCCACCTTCTCGATTTCGCCCCGGAAAAAGTCCACCGCTTGAAACAGCATGTCGAACAGCGCCGGGCGGGTCGCCTCCGGAACCACGTCCATCCCCTTCTCCCGGATCACAAAGAACAAATCCTCGATCCGGTGAGCCACCGTCATCAGGGAGGAGAACTCCATCATGGCAGAGGAGCCTTTGATGGTGTGCATGATGCGGAAGATTTCGTTGACACTGTCCTCAGAGAACGTGTCAGCCTGTTCCGCCGCCAGCAGAATCCCGTCCAGCTGCTCCAGCAGGGTGTTGGTTTCATACAAATACATATCCAGAATGCTGTCGCCCATAAAAACGCCACCTTTTCTCATTTGGTTTTTGGGGATTGAGGCGGGGCGCCAAAAAAGGCATAGCATACCCGCCACTCTCTAATCATACTCGATATATCGGCAGTGTCAATTGGAAAATTAAGATTTCCCGAAAAAAAAACGATCTTATACTGAAATGGAGTGTCACCAATGCCAGATCTGCTTGGTGTGACCAACCCGGTACCGGGTCATGACAACAGCAATGTAAACCGGAATACGCCCGTTTCCCCCAGCGATACCCGGATTCAAAACGCCCCGGACCTGAACCGGGTGGTCCGCTCAGACAACCGCACCGAGCGGCAGGACACCGGCGACGCCGCCGGGGGGAACCAGGCCCTGCGCTACGACTCCAACTTCGCCGCCTTCCTCCAGCGCATGATGAACACCCCCGGCGCCGCCGAGAGCATGAGCAAGCTCTTTGCCATCTACGAGGGGCTGGTGGTCTCCTCCGGCATTGAGGAGGGCACCGCCAGCGACATGGGCGCCCTGCTCAACATGCTGAAGATGGACGAAAGCCAGCTGGGCAAGTTCCTGCAGTCCCAGCTGTCCACCGGCACCCGCTTTGGCGGGGCGCTGTTCGCCATCCTTCGAGACGCTTACGCCTCCAGCAACTCCGAGAGCACCCGGGGGAACATCCTCCAGTTTTTAAAGCGCTACAGCGATTACTCCTCCACCAGCCACATCCAGGGCAACCTGATTCGGGGCCTCACCCGGCTCACCCGGGCCATCCCCGCCAGCTACGGCAGCCAGCTGCTGCCCATGGTGTCTGAGCTGGAGGGGCTGTTTAACGAGGGCCGCCGGGCCGGCGCCCTGCGGCTGCTCCAGGGCACCATCCTCCCCTTCCTGTCAGCCTACACCAGCAAAACCAACGACATGGGCCTGTCCCGCACCCTCATCTCCATGCTGGCCCTGGATGTGTCCCGGCTGGAAAACGGCAGCGTGGAAGGCCTGCTCCAGGCCTTCCACCAGCTTAACAGCAGCCCCGGGCTGAAAGACCGGCTGGGGGGGCTTTCCGATGAGGCCCTGATGCGCCTGGTGAACAACAACAGCTTTGCCCGGGCCGCCGACGGCGACCACTTTGCCGCCCAGCTGGCCCAGGCCGCCCAGAAGGCCCTCCAGGGCGGGGCGGGCAACGAGGTGCAGGAGGCCTTCCGCAACATCGTCTCCGCCTTCCTGGTCAACGAGAGCGTCCACATGCCCCTGAACCACATCCTGCTCCCCCTGGAGTGGGACGGGAAGATGGCCTTTTCCGAAATGTGGGTGGACCCCGACGCCGAGGAGAACCTGAAGCGGGGCAGAAGCGGCCAGGACAACACCCTGCGCTTCCTGTTCAAAATCGACATACAGGGACTGGGCTTTTTCGACATGGTGCTCACCTGCCAGAGCGAAAAAGTGGACATCCAGCTCTTCTGTCCGGAAAAGGTGGCCCCCTTCTCCCAGATGGTGCAGGGGGAGCTGTCTCAGATTTTAACCGACAACGGCCTGACCGCCGGCGCGGTCCAGGTCCAGCAGATGGACCGGCCGCTGACTATCTCCGGGGTATTCCCCCGGATCTTTGAGGGGGAGAACAGTATCAATGTCAAGGTATGATAACCGGGCCACCAACCGGGCGGTGGCTTTGAAATATGACGGCGAGGGCGCCCCGGTGGTGGTGGCCTCCGGCATGGGCTACCTGGCCGAGCGGATGATCGAGGTGGCCTCGGAAAGCGGCGTGCCCGTCTACGAGGACAACTCCCTGGCCACTATGCTCTCCCAGCTGTCCCTGGGCCAGGAGATCCCCGACGCGCTGTATCAGGCCATTGTGGAGATTTACGTCTACTTTTTGAACTTTGACCCCAAGGACCCGGACAAGTTCCGGCGGGAGCGGGAGTCCGCGGCCCAATCGGTGCGCAGCCAGCCCGGCCCCCAGGATAAGAAAGGAGAGTCCTGATGGAAGAACGCCTCTATCTGCTGCTGGACAGCAAAGGAACCCCGCTGGCCAACGCCGTGCTGGAGTCCCCTCCCAATTCGGAGGTGCTCCAGATCCGCGTGCTCAACGGCAAGGTGGACGATGTGGCCGTCCACCGGGAGATTCAGCTCATCGGCATCGACGACTCCACCCCCAACCGGGTGGGCGTTATCGTCCGGCAGCGGGACGACCAGCTGGTGATTCAGCCCACCGCCGCCCTGGACGCCAACGCCAGGGAAAACCTGCGCATCCTGACCAACTTCTCCAGTGTGATGTACCCCGTCTCCGGCCGCTGGAAAGGCCAGCGGGCCGTCCGGGGCAAGGACCTGAGCTGCGGCGGCGTGGCCTTCTACACCAGCACCGCCCTGGAACACCGGGAGATTGTGGAGATGGTCCTCCCCGTTACCGACCAGCCCCTCCTGATTAAAACCCAGGTGATCCGCACCATGCACGAGGAGGGCGCGCCCCCCCTCTACGCGGCCAAGTTCGTGGACCTGATTCACGACGAGGAGGCCCTGATCCGCAAGGCCGTGTTCAGCATTCAGATCCGGACGTCCTGAACGGCAGTAAGCTGCATTTGTCGGGGCCGGTATCACCCGCCCCTGCCTGATTTTGATCCACCTTCGGGCCTGACGGCAAACGCGGTCCGGCCTTTTCCCGAACGAAAGAAAGGAGAACCTCATATGTCCCATAGAACCAACGCCCGCAGCTGGCGGGATCGGGCCCTCAGCCTGCTTCTGGCTGCCGTCATGCTCCTTGGCCTGACTCCCGCCGTCACCCCCTCTGCCTCCGCCCACTGGGCCGACGAGTACCTGGACCAGCTGGTGGACTGGGGCGTGATCCGCGCCGACCAGACCGGCAACCCCGACGCCCCCATCACCCGGGCCGACTTCGCGGCCATCGTCAACCGGGCCTACGGCTACACCAAGTCCGGCCCCATCCCCTTTACCGATGTGCGCGCCACCGACTGGTTCTATGACGATATCTCCATCGCCTACAACACCGGCTACATGGCGGGCACCTCCGCCACCACCGCCTCCCCTAACGCCACCCTCACCCGGGAACAGGCGGTGTTTATCCTGGGCAAAAACATGATGATGAAAGAGACCCTGGGCGAGAGCCTGGCCTTCTCCGACAGCCGGAACATCAGCACCTGGGCCCGGGGCATCGTAAAAACCGCCGTGGACAACTACGTGATCTCCGGCTACCCCGACAACTCCTTCGGCCCTAAGGACGCGGTGTCCAAAAGCCAGATGGCCGTTCTGATCACCCAGTGCATCGGCACCCCCATCCAGACCAGCGGGGAACACAGCCTGGGCGGCGTGTTCGGAAACGTCACCATCACCTCCCCCAACGTCACCTTGCGGGATACCACCATCAGCGGCGACCTGTATGTCTCCGGCGGCGTGGGGCTGGGCAATATCAAGCTGGAAAACGTGAACGTGCTGGGCCGGATCATCGTCAGCGGCACCGGTGAGAGCGAGGCCGGCGACGCCAGCGTGGTCATGCGCAACGTCACCGCCGACGAGATGCTGGTGGACAACATGAGAAACCCCAACACCGGCAGCAAGCAGTATGTCACCATCCGGGCTGACGGCATTACCGACATTGCCAACACCATCGTGCGCACCTCCGCCTACCTGGAGGACAACAACTCCGATGACAAGGGCCTGCTCCACATCACCCTGGAGGGGGAGCAGGGCGCCCACCTGGATCTGGCCGGCCGGATCAAAGAGGTGGTCAACAAAACGCCCGGCTCCACCGTCCAGGTGGCCAAGGGAACCGTGGCCAAGCTCACCGTGGACGAGGACGCCGTCAACTCCGGCGTTCAGCTGGACCGGAACACCGAGGTGAAAGAGCTGAACCTGGACGTGGCCACCAACGTCACCGGCCAGGGCGACATTGAAAAGCTGAATATCAATGCCCCCGGCTCCACCGTAGCCATGCTCCCCGACGATATCTACATCCGTCCCGGCCTCACCGCCAACATCGACGGCACCGAGATGGACTCCGCCGCCGCCGAAGAGGTCTCCCGGGACCCCCGCATTCTCTCCGGCTACCCTGTGGCCAACGACGTGGCCCCCACCGGGCTCCAGGGCCTGTTCTCCACCAATAAGCGGGGCACCGTCTATTGGGCCATCAGCAGCATTTCCGACGGCTCCATCGAGGCCGACGACCTGATTAAGCCCCCCTCCTACGGCTCCCTGGCCGTGCAGAACGGCTCCGTGTCCGCCCCCGCCGCCGACACCGAGGTCAGCGCCGCAATCACCGGCCTGACCACCGGCAGCTCTTACTATCTGTCCGCCGTGCTGGTGGACGCCCAGAACCGGCAAAGCCCGGTGAAGGTCATCGCCTTCACCACCCCGGACAGCACCGTGCCCGCCTTTGCCCAGGGCTACCCCTATATGTCCCTGATTACCGACATCATGGCCCAGGTCACCGTGATGCCCACCAAGAGCTGTAAGCTGTACTACGCCGTCCTGCCCCGGGGCGCTCAAGCCCCCACCGCCAACGACATGAAGACCGCCGCCGTCACCGGCAACCTGGGCTACGGCGTGGTGGACGTGGTGAAGAACACCGAGCGGGTCATCAACGTGAGCAACCGGCTGGAGGAACTGAAGGACTACACCCTCTACCTGTGGCTCACCGACGCCGACGGCATGAACAGCTCCCAGGTCCAGGCCCTCCAGTTCCGCACCGAGGACCGCACGCCCCCCGTCTTCGACCCCGATCCCGATCCCAACGCCGCCACCGAGACGGAGACCTCCGTCACCCTCACCGCCGGGCTGAACGAGGCGGGCACCATCTACTGGGCCGTGGTCCCCGAGGGCCAGCCCTACCCCCTGCCCAACAATCAGAGCAACCCCCTGGACAAGGACAACATCCTGGATGAGGAGGGCAGCCCCGTCTCCGCCAGGCTGGAGAGCGAGTACGCCAAGCTCCAGGTGCAGAACGGTCGCAGCGCCACCAAGCGGGGCTCGATCGCCGTTCGGGACGGCAACACCGACGTGCAGATCGCGGTCACCGGCCTGAAAGCCGCCACCAGCTACGACCTCTACTATGTGGCGAAGGACACAGCGGGCAACTTCTCCATCGCGGTAAAGAAGATCACCATCCGGACGGTGGACAACGTGCGGCCCCTGGTCCGGCAGTATTTCAGCAACTTCCAGGGGGACGACGAGACGCGCAACCCCATGGCCAACAGCGATGTCATCCTGGAGTTCAGCGAGAACGTCACCGCCGGCAACAGCCGGGACCTGCTTACCCTGTACAACATCGGCTTCAAGGGGGTCAAGGACGAGCTGCTCAGCGATACCCAGGCCCAGGCCGCCCTGTATGACGCGCTGTCCAGAAACTTCAAGCTGTATCAGGTGGATACTGCCACCAACGATAAGATCGACGTGCCTGAGTGGGACAGCAGCAACTCGGCTACCCCCGATCCTCCCGACGCCGCCCCCTGGATTAACTACCGCAACGTGGTGGTGCAGGCATCGAAGAACGGTGAGGGCAAGATCGAGGTGGTGTTCAAGAACGGCTCCGCGGTGGCGCTGGCCAGCGGCTCCCGGTACTACTTCGAGATCACCAGCATCCGGGACAACGCCAACAACGAGACGATCCCCACCACCCTGAACCCCAGAAACTGCGCGGGCACCCAGCACGTGCTGGACTACTTCGACACCGTTTTCGCCCTGGTCAACCTGGCCCCTGGCGACGGCGTCAGCGACGTGCCCGATTGGAAGGGCGAGGAAGGCGGCAAGGGCAGCTTGAAGGAGGGCAGCACCACGGAGTTCCTCGCACGCGTGGATACCAGCTTCCTGGTCAGGCCCCAGTCCACCGGAAACTCCGACCCCAACATCCGCTATGAGCTGGCCCTGTTTACCGACGCGGCCGTTGACTATGACCTGTACTACCGCGCTTATGATTCCAAAACCGGAGCCCCGATCCCAGACGACAAGCTGCTTCCCAGCGCCAACAAGCCGGACTCCAAAGGCTGGATCTATCTGGGCAATAAGTCAACTGGCATGACGGAGGGGATGGACTGGGACGGCGGGGCGGTCAACTACGACCTGATCGGCGTGCCGGAGGATAAATTCCCCTACCTGATCGATCTGGACGAGAACGCCACCTATGAGTTCGCCGTCTCCGTGACGGAAAAGGATGCCAACCCCACATATGAGAGCTGGAGCGGACTGGTGAATTTCCGGGTCTACGTGCTTTCCAGCGGCCCCTCCGCGCTGTGGAACTTTATCCGCTACCGCGACGACTTCAACCCCGAGGGCATCGACGCCTGGGACACCGGCGTGACGACGACCAGCGGCCGGTCCATCGGCACCTACGGCACCGACGACTTTGTCACCGTCCGGGCCACCTTTGTGGATACCCAGGAGCCCAAATTTGCTTCTGGACCGGCCTTCATTCCGGGCGATACCTTTGTGGACGTCAATGTCGCTCTGGACCGTCCGGCCACCATCTACTACGTGGTGGTGCCCAGAAAGTCGGTTTTGGAGACACGGATTGAAATCCCAGGCCAAACAGGGATCGTGAACAGTCTGAACGACACATTTGACCCCACTACCGGGAATCCGGTTATACAAGATTTCTGGACGGCGGTGAACAAGCAGACCAACTCGCCAACACCCGGAACGCTGACGGAATATAAGGTTCAGGACAACTACCCGCCTGCCCAGAACCTTTCCAATCCCTCCAAGTTCTACCCCGACGAGGTCTATGGGACGTTCCAGTATACGACCGGAGGAAGACAGCAGAGCATTCCGATCAACAACACGACCACCGGAAAGATGCTGGACCCGTTGACTGAGTACTACATCTATATGGTAGTAAAGGGCAATTCCTCCAAGCTGTCTGAGGTTTATGTGTATAACTTTAAAACCAGCGATACCGCAAAACCGCAGATCACGCTGAGGGAAGCCGGCGGCGGCGCCGCCTACGCGCAGACGCAGGTCCCCGCCCGATTGAGCTATGTTCTGTTCACCACTACTGAGATGAACAAGATTCCCATGCTTAACACATCTAAAGATGGCACTGAGAACAAAATGAGTAAATGGTCGACCACTGTTGCAGGGAGCGGCTATGAGAATATGACAGTCTTTGATGCTTTGCGGACCGAATACAACGGCAGCGGGTACACAGTATTCGATCAGTATGCCAGTGAAGATGCAAAGCTTACTCTGGCGCGCTATATCCGGGACAGCGCGGTTGGCAACGCGCTGACGAGGCAGACAGTTACAACTGCGGCCCAGGGCAGTATATACCGGAGCGATATCAACCATATCAAGGAAATGACCCCCAATACCCCCTATGCCCTTCTGGCTGTGGCGCACCATGTCTCCAGCTCTGAGGGAAGCGGAGATACCTTCGCGGCGCTGTATAACTATCTGACCGTGCCGGACACCGTGGCCCCCACGCTGAAGCCTGACGGCGTCACCGGCAACGGCCGCCCGGACCCTGCCCTCAACCCAGGCGAACAGCCCACAGCCAACACTGAGTTCAAAGGAACCGTAACCCTTGCCTTTGATAAGCCGGTGTATTGGTCTGCCGATGGAAACGGCGGCGGCAGCGCGCTCCCCGTTGTCAACAATAGCACAAAAGACCCTGTAAATACCAACACTGCCACCTGGGTTGGAATTTTGCAGGATATGGGCGGAAACAAGGATTCCATATCGTGCAGCGGAACCAGCACAGGGCCGGCAAGCTCTACGTTTACCTTGAAGTATGAAGGCCTGCATATCGGCGACAGCATCATTCTGTTTGACCAGGGCTTCATCGCTAACAACGGCGGCTATGGCAGCCGGCAGAAGCTGACCCTTACCCTTACCTATGGAACGCCGCCCAACCAGAGCGGCATCGGGATCCAGGCAGCCTACTTTGTTGCTTCCTGGACGAACTACTGAACCCTCTGCGGGAGCGGGCTCCGGCTCGCTCCCGCTGTCCCATTTCCCAAAGCTCGATCTGAAAAGGAGTGTTTTATATGCGAAAGAACTTGTCCCAGTGCTGTATAGCTATTCTTCTGGTCCCAGTACTGACGGCGTTTTTGCTGGGGGCTGTTGTATGGAGTGTCAGCGCAGCAGGCCCTATGTCCAGAAATGGGAGTTTAAGCTCCGGCAATAGCGGCAGTTCAAGTTCGAGCGGCAGCGGAGGAGGTACAAGCAGCCCCGGCTCTAGCGGCAGCGGAGGAGGTACGAGCAGCCCCGGCTCTAGCAGCAGCACCCCCCCAGCGCCGGGGGACACCCTGGTGGAGCTCACCGGCGCGCTGAACAAGAACACGGTCGCGGCCCTCAAGACCGGGGATACAGATACGCTCAGCTTCACCGTGACCGCGAAATGGGGCGATGGCAATGCCTCCACTGTGAGCCAAAACGCCGCTTACAGCTGGTCCATTGGAAACAGCAACATCGCCACGATCACCCCCAACCTCAGGACCAACTCCGCCACGTTGAAGGGCGTCAACCCCGGCACTACCACCGTTACCGTCACCGCCACCTATAAGGACAAGACGACCGCCGCCGCCACCTGCACCGTCACCGTCATCCAGCGGATGGGGAGCATTCGGATCACCCCCACCGGCCCCCTCACGATGGAGGAGAACGAGCAGCAGGAGCTGAAAGCGACCACGGACCCGGCCGGCGAGGTGGTCACCTGGAGCGTCACGGATACGGAGCCTGAGGGCTCCTCGACAGCGTCTGTCCAGGCCACCAACTCCACCGGCCAGGGGGCCATCGTCTACGCCAACAGCCCCGGCCGGGCCGCCATCACCGCCACCATCGGCGGGGAGGGCAACCAGGAGAAGCAGACAGTGATCGTAGAGGTCAGCGGCCTGATTTTGGACCCAGAAGCCGTTGGAAAGCTGAAAAACCTGAAAGAGAACGAGAAGCTGCCCATTCCCGGCGTTACCCGCTATGGCAATGCGGTCAACGGCCGGGCCATCAGCTGGCAGACGCAGGACAACACCGTGGCGGAGGTGAGCGGAAGCAGCGTCGTGGGCCGGGGCCCCGGCAGCACCACCATCACCGGCTACTGCGGGGCCTACACCGCTTCCTTCACCGTCACGGTGAGCGCGGGGCAGAGCACCATTGAGTGGGGCACCCTCCAGGGGGGCTACAACCTGCCCTTCAGCTCGCTGACGGGCAAGCTCAGCGGCCAGGTCAGCGGGACGCTGTCCCATCTGACCAGCCTGTCGGTGCCCACCAACCAGGGCACCCTGTACTACAACTACATCTCCGAAGCCCAGCGGGGCCAGGGCGTGGCCCAGCGGGACAGCTACTATCTCAACCCCAGGAACGGGCAGCTCGATTTGAAGAATATCACCTTTGTCCCAAATCCGGACTACAGCGGCCCGGCGGTGATTACCTACAACGCCTTTTCCACCACCGGGGAGGTCACCTCCTGCCGGATTATGCTCACCGTGGAGCAGGAGGAGGCCCCCACCTTCTCCCTGAACACCAAATACAACACCCCCGTGAAGTTCAGCAGCACCGAGTTTGACCGGGCCTGCCAGCGGGCCACCAACGGCACCCTGGACTACGTGACCTTCTCCCTGCCCTCCGAGCGCCAGGGCACGCTGTACACCGACTATGTCAGCTCCAACAACTACGGCAACAAGGTCACCCTGAACACCCGCTATCGCCGGAATGTGCTGGATACCGTCTGGTTTGTCCCCGCCCCCGGCTACACCGGCACGGTGACCATCTACTACACCGGCTTTGTGGCGGGCACCACCAACACCCGCTATAACGGCCAGATTGTCATCACCGTGGACCGGGAAACCAGCGGCGGCATCGGCGGCCCGGCCTACAGCGCCCCCCAGGGCGGCGCCGTCACCCTGGACGACGCGGACTTCCAGAGCTACTGCGAGCAGCTCCTCTCTACCCGCCAGACCCTGAACTATGTCCGCTTCGACTCCCTGCCCTCCACCAGCGAGGGCGCCCTGTACTACGACTACCGCTCCTCCGGCGGCCGGGGCACCCCTGTCACCACCGGCACCAGCTACTTCTGCGGCACCTACTCCCCCCGCCTGGACCGGATTACCTTCCTGTGCGCCGAGGACTTCTCCGGCACCGTCCGCGTCCCCTTCACCGGCTATACCAACAACGGCACCACCTTCTCCGGCAATCTGGAAATCAATGTGCGGGGGGGCAACGGCTCGGGCAACATCCAATACACCTGCCCCGCCGGCCGGTCAGTGAGCTTTAACACCGCCGACTTTACCAAGCTCTGCCGGGACCTGACCGACCGCACCCTGGACTACATCCGCTTCCAGACCCTGCCCAGCAGCGCCGACGGCGTTCTCTACTACGGCGCCAGCACCAGGGCCAACACCTCCACCAACTACCGCAACAGCACCTCCGGCACCCGGATCAGCAACCTGTCCTTCCGGGCCTCCAGCAGCTTCTCCGGGTCCATCGACATCCCCTTCGTAGGCTACGCCAGCGGCGATGGCGGCACCTTTAACGGCGTTATCACCATCAGCTCCAGCGGTTCCAGCGGCAGCCAGGGCGACATCCGCTATACCACCGAGACCGGCTCCGCCGCCGTCTTCGACCGGGACGACTTTGACGATCTCTCCCTCTGGGAGACCGATCGGACCCTCAGCACCATCCGCTTCGATCTGCCCTCCACCAGCCAGGGCGATCTGTACCGCAGCTACCGCTCCAGCTCCAGCAAGGGGACCCGCATCACCTCCAGCACCACCACCCTCAGCGCCAGCGAGCTGGACCGGGTGGCCTTCCTTCCCGCCAGCGGCTACAGCGGCACCGTCTACCTGAACTTTACTGCCCGGGCCGCCAACAGCGAGGAGTTCAGCGGCACCGTGGAGATCCAGGTGGACCGACCCAGCGCCGCCGTCACCGTGCGCTACTCCACCCGCAGCGCCCCGGTGACCTTCCGGGGGACCGACTTCGCCCGCAGCGGATACACCCTCAGCTCCATCCGCTTCTCCTCCCTGCCCTCCAGCGCCGACGGCCACCTGTACTGCCGCTACTCCAGCCCCACCCGTTACGACCGCCAGGCCAGCACCTCCTCCAGCTACAACCTCACCGGCAGCAGCCTGATCTCCGACCTGACCTTCGTGCCCAAGGCAGGCTTCAGCGGCACGGTAACTCTGCCTTACACCGGCACCAACTCCAACGGCTCCACCTTTGAGGGCGAGGTGCTCATCACCGTCTCCCCCAGCTACAACTCCCTCTACTTTAACGACCTGGGGGGCTACTCCAACCAGGAGCGGGCGGCAGTGGAGTACCTCTACGACAACGGTATCACCTCCGGCGTCTCCGCCAACCAGTTCGGCCCGGAGCGCCCCATCACCCGGCAGGACTTTGCCCTGATGGTTTACAAGGCCTTCGGCCTCAGCCCCTCCGGCTCCTCCGGCACCTTCTATGACGTGCCCTCCGGCGCCTACTACGCCCAGGCGGTAAACACCCTGAACAACCTGGGCATCGTCAGCGGCGTGGGCGGCGGAAACTTCGGCACCGGGCGGAACGTCACCCGGGAGGACGCCCTGATTATGGTCCGTCAGGCCATGCGCTCGGTGGGCTGGAGCGCCAATGACGGCTACACCAGCACCTTGAACGGCTACAGCGACGGCGGAAATGTCGCCAGTTACGCCCAGGGCGCGGTGACCTACGCCCTCCAGATGGGCTATCTGCCCACCGACGGCGGCCGCATCGCCCCCAAGGACTCCCTCACCCGCATCGACATGGCCCAGATCATCCACCGGGTGCTCACCTATTAACGCCCGGAAAAGCCCCCTGGCGCGGACTGACCGCGCCAGGGGGCTTGGCTTTCATCTACAATAATGGGAAAGGAGCGGCCGGATATTCCGGCCGCTCCTCTTCTGTTCTTCTATGGCTGGATCGCTTCGCCCGCAGGGGCGGACATCCCCTCGCTGGTCTCCATCAGGGAGTTCCACAGGGTCTCTACCTCGTTCAGGCACTGGAAATAGGTGTTGGTCAGCAGGTTCACCGGGATATCCAACGACTCCGCCAAATCGCCGATCACCTTCCAGTCCGCCCGCTCGTAGCTCAGCACCAGGTCGTACAAATCTCCGCACTTGCCCGAGTGGAGCAGCAGGGCGTCCTTCACCTCCTGGGCAATGGGCAGGTCGGCCAGGATATCTTCCAGGGGGGCGGCAATCAGGTAATTCAACGTGGAGAACATGCCCATCAGATAGGCCTCGTTCTGGGAAATGGGCACATTCCTGGCCAGCTTAATCAACGCGCTGCAAAAGCTGCCCCGCATGAAAGACAGCTTTAGGAACTCCTCCTGGTTGGCGTCCATTCCCTCCTCGCCGTTTCCGGTGCCCAGCAGATAGATCCACTGGCGCAGCTGCCCCAGGCCCATGACGATGATAGCCTGGTGGATGTCAGTGGCCCGGTTGCGCAAAGCAAAATAGCTGGAATTGACGATTTTCAGCAGGCTGTAGGTGAGGACGGCGTCCATGGAGATGATCTGCTCGATCTCCTCCACGTCCGGGTCGTCCCGGTTGATGGCCACCAGCAGACGGAAGAAGCTGCTCTGGAGGAAGCTGCTGGAATGGACGGCGGTGAACAGCTTCTCTGCCACCCACAGCCCCTCCATGGCGTCTACCTCCATGATAAAGGCCTTTTGATACAGGTCCTCGGTATCTACCCCGATGGCAATGCACTTCTTGCCCATGCTGTGGGCCATCTCTACGATGTTGCGGATGTTGGCGTCTGCGGCGGTCTGAAAGTTGACCTTGATGTAATCAAATTTGTCGATGATGGAGAAATAGCGGGGGGAGAACTGGAAGTCGTTCACCGCCAGCTTATAGCCCTCCTTGTTGTACCGATCCAGAAACCGCATGGCCAGGGGATGAATAATCACATCTTCCCCCACCTGAATGACCAGGTCACCGCTGCTGAAGAGCTTGGGGGTCTGCTTCATCAGCAGGGTGGTGGTAAAGGTCATGAAATTCAGCGAGCCCTTCAGCGCCTTGCCCGTGTTCTGGGTCAGGAAGCTGTAGATGGTGTCAGCGGCAGCAAAGTCGTTGCCGCTCCCCTCCTCTGTGCTGTAGGCCTGATTCTCGCCGTGGTACTGAATTTCATATCCAATAATTGTGCCCTTCAGGTCCTTCACCGGCTGACGGACAATATATTTACTGTTTGTCATTGCATTCACCCTACTTATTTTCTCTTCTCCTTCAGCAGATGGTCCATCACGTCAACCAGACGGCCGATTTCCGGCTTGCTCATCTGCTCGTCCGCGCCCAGCTGGCGCCCCTTGATCCGCATTTCCTCGCTGATAAGGGAGGAGAAAATAATCAGAGGAACTTCTTTGAACCGCGCGTTGTCTTTAATCAGCTTGGTCAGGCGGTGGCCGTCCATCTGAGGCATCTCAATGTCAGTGATGACCAGCGCCACGTCGCTGAACAGGTCATGAGCCTTGGGCAGCTCGTTCAGCGCCTCCCACAGCTCCTGGCCGTTGGGGAACATGCGCAGGTTCACATACCCCGCCTTGCGCAGGCACTCCTCGATCATCTTGGACAGCAGGATGGAGTCCTCCGCGATCCAGATAGGCTCGTCGCTGCGGGCCCGGGGGCCCATCTGCTCGATCTCGTCCATCTGGATGCTGGTTTCGGGGGCGATCTCCGCCACAATGCGCTCAAAGTCCAGGATGGTGACCAAGTCCTTGCCGCACTGGGCAATGCCCGTGGCCACGCCCTCGGAGCCGCCGGACACCGTCTTGTCCGGCTTATGGATGTCAGTCCAGGAGATGCGGCTGATGCCCACCACCGTATGTACCCGGAACGCGATGAACATTTTGTTGAAGTTGGTGACGATAAACAGATCCTTCTCCATCTTCTCCATCTCTACGCCCAGGTACTTGGGCAAATCCACCACGGTGATGACGATGTCGCGGGGCTTAAAAATCCCCTCTACCGCCGGATGGGCATGGGGCATCCGCTTTACCGGCGCGGACATGATGATCTCCCGCACCTTGGCCACGTTGATGCCGTACAGGTTTCCATCAATGGTGAACTCCATAATCTCAATTTCGTTGGTACCGGATTCCAGAAGGATTCCACTGTTGTGAACCTCAGCCATATCTGACACTCCTTACTCTAATTCTGTTTCGCCGTTGACACTATCCTTCGGACTCAAAGCCTGAAAGCCGCCGCCCTGGGGCGCCCGGTCATCGGGCTTGCAAATCCGCACGCCTAGAAAAAGATATCCTTCTGGCCATAGGAGCGGACACAGGCCTGACCGGTGTTTACGTCGAAAAACAGCGTTCTGGCCACCTTGCCGCCAACCTCCTGCCCCAAAAGCCGGATATTCTCCCGCTTGAGTATGGTGTTGACGCTTTCGATATTCCGCTGGCCAATATTGCCCAGCCCGCTGCCGCCGGCGATTTCGAACATCTTGGCCCCGCCGGCAATTTTTACCGTCATCCGCGCCCGTGAGGCCCCCCGGGCCTCCAGCTGCTTCAGCGTCTCCCGGATGCCGGTATCCGCATACTTCATCGGGTGGGTGCGCCCTGTTTCCATATTGATGGGGAGCATGATATGAAGCAGCGCACCCAACTTCAGCCTGGGGTCGTGAAAACAAAGCCCAATACAGGAGCCCAAGGCGTAGGTAACCAGAACACTGTTCCCTTGAGCTATCTTCATATCAGCAATTCCAACTGTCAGTTTACTGTCACTCATCGCTAACGCCCAGCTTCCTCAGCAAGAAATTCAGAGAACGCAGATCGGGCGACAGCAACAGGTGGCTCGGCACCTCTTTGCCGTCGCACACAAAATTTCCGCCAATGGTCATCAAATAGTCTGACATGCCGCCGTACTCGGCCATGGGCACCGCCAAAATGGCGCCCTGCATGTCCACCGCAAAAGCGGGCACCGTCAGGTTCACGTTAATTCCTGCCAAGCCGGACAGGGCATTGACAAAAGCGGAAATCATAATGTTGCCAATCTCAATCAGAGCGGACTGCTCCAGCTCAGCCAGATCCTCATAACCGGAGATGCTCTGTCCCAGCATCGCCCCCAGAATGATATTCACCAGCTCCAGCTTCTGCACGGACAGCATAATGCCGCCCATGTCGCCGCTCATCTTGACCAAAACTCCGGCGGTTACCGCCTCTGGGCCCCCGATCCACTCGATGGCCTCGTTGTAGCCCATAATGCGCACCTCTGGCAGGGTGATGCGCACCTCTTTCCCCAGCATCTGGGACAGGGCGGTGGCCGCGTTGCCCGTTCCAATGCTGCCGATCTCCCGCAGAGTGTCGATCTCCATCGAGCTCATCTGCTCAAAAGTTTTTACCGTCATAACCTACCTCCCCGATCAGTTGCTCAGCCCGTTGATGGTCTGCTCGATCTCGTCTGAGGTCTGGACCATCCGCAGCGCGTAGCTGTATGCCCGCTGGGACTCGATAACCTTCACCATCTCCTGGGCCAGGTCCACGTTGGACAGCTCCAGGTAGCCCCGGATCACCTCGCCAGTGCCCATGTAGAGGTCGCCGTTTTTGTCGATGGGGGCAAAGCGGTTATTGTCCGCGTGGGGCATGCCGTCGTATATGCGGTAGTCAAATACCCCCAAATCCAGGTCGGCCTTCCGGTCATCCGGGTCGATGATGATAAAGTTGCCCTGGCCGTCCAGCACGCAGCGCCCCTCGTTGTCGCTCAGGCGCCACTCGGTGGTGGGCTCGGGGGGAATCTCCTCCCCTGTCTCCGGGTCGATCTCCGGCTCGGCGTCCTCTGGAGGAGGGACCTGGAACTGTGCCATGATAAACGCGCCGTCCCGGGTGAAGGTGATCTCCTGGTTTACCGGGTTGTACAGGGCAAAGAAGCCGTCTCCCTTGATGGCGAAGTCGAACACCCGGCCTGTCTCGGCGTAGCCGTTGCAGGTATAGTCAATGCTGGCCTTTGCCATCTTGGTGCCGGTGCCCTTGGGCAGGCGCTCGTTGTCGATTCCCGTCACGTTGCCATACATCAGGTGGTGGAAGGTGGCCCGCTCTGCCTTGTAGCCGTAGTTGTTCACGTTGGCAATGTTGTTGGCCTGGACGTTCATGCGCTGCATCTGCTGGTAGGCGCCTACGGCGCCGGTGAAAAAGGACATGTTCATCGCGTTTTCCGCCTTTCTTCAGGGATTGTCCGCCCCGCTTACAGCCGGCCGATGTCGTTTACGGCCCGCTTGATTACCTCGTCGTAAATCTTGCTCATCTGGGCGGCGCTCTGGAGCAGCCGCTGGGTGGACATCATATTTACCATCTCTTTGACCATGTTCACGTTGGAGCGCTCCACCCACTTGTGGTGGATAACAATATTCTCGTTCACCTGGGCCCCCTGGCCGGTGAACAGACCGTACGGGGTGCGCTCCAGGGCCTGGTTGTCCTCAAACATGTACACCCCCAGGGTGCCCAGATACTCGTTGTTGTCTTTGGTGTACAGATTGCCCACCGCGTCGGCGTCGATTTTGTCGGTGGGCAGCTGAATGGGGTTGCCCTCCCGGTCCAGCACCCGGCCCAGCTCCGACAGGCACAGATAGCCCTCGTTGTCTAAGGTGAAGCTACCCGCCCGGGTGTAGGCCACCCCGTCCAGGGTCTGGATAGCGAAGAAGCCCTCCCCCTCAATGGCAAAGTCCAGGGGCAGGGTGGTCTCCTCCAAAGAGCCCTGGGTGTAGTCGGTATACAGCTGGTCGGGGGCCAAAATGTGGGCCTGGTAGGTCTCGAAGGTCTGGTAGGGGGTTTTGATCTTGTTGCCGATGCGGGACACCATGACCTCGTCGAAGGTGCGGTCGGTATAGTGCTCGGCCTTGAAGCCGGCGGTTGAGATGTTGGTCATGTTGTTGGCCACCACATCCATCCTGCGCCCCTGGGACAGCATCCCCGAAGTCAGGTTATAAAAGCCCTTTACCATGCGAAAAACTCCTCTCGTCCGGCCGGCGGGTCACATGCCGGTCATGTATTGGTTCATATATAGCTTCAGCTTCTGGATGGCCCGGGAGTGCAGCTGAGAAATGCGGGGCTCGCTGACCTCCATTACCTGGGCTATTTCCTTCATGCTGAGGTTTTTGTGGTAGTACAGGGAGATAACCGTCTGCTCGTTCTCCCGCAGGGAAGTGATCGCCTTGGTCAGGGTGTCCAGCAGCTCCTGACGGAGCATGGAGTCCTCCGGCCGACTGTCCGCCCCATCGTCGGGCAGCTCCGCCCGGCCGCTCTGCTCCCGGTCCTCGAACAGGGCGTCCAGGGAGAGCACGTTGCACATGGAGGAATTTGCCAGATCCTCCTGGTACTGGTCCTGACTTACGCCCAGCCGCTGGGCCATCTCCTGGTCGGTGGGGTAGCGGCCCAACTCAGCGAAGAGCTCGCCGCTTGCCTGGTCAATGTCCCGGGCCTTGCGCCGCACGCTCCGGGGCACCCAGTCCTGCCGCCGGGCCAGGTCGATCACCGCCCCCCGGATGCGCTTGGACACGTAGGTCTCGAACTTGATCCCCTTATCCGGGTCGAACTTATCTACCGCCGCCGCCAGGGTGAGCAGGCCCTCGTTGACGATGTCGTCCACCTGGGCAAAACTGCTGTATACCCCCCGCACCTGGAGGGCGATGGACCGCACCAGTCCCACATAGCGCATGACCAGAGGCCACTTCAGCTCCGGGTCGCCGGTGCGCTTATACAGCTGGAACAGCTCCTCGGCGGACAGCGCCTCCAGCTCTCCCTGGGTCCAGACTCGCTTTTCGCGGCTGTCCAAGGCGGCTGCTCCCCCGCTCATACCGCGGCCGCCTTCCTCGCCGGCCTGCTCTGGGCGGAATCCAGCGTGATATTACCCAGGGACTGGATCTGCACATCGTTGGTGATCTCATTGAAGGAGAGTACGTAGACCCCAGGATAGAACTGGGCCAGCATCCGGCTGAGGTAGATGCGGATGACCTGGCTGGTGAGGACGATGGGGGTCTGGGACAGATCGTTGAACTTTTTCAAATACTCCGCCAGCTGGGTGACGATGTTCTGCATCAGGTCGGGGCCCATAGCCAGGTAGATGCCCTGCTCGTTCTTGCTCAGGGAGCTGATTACCCGCTTTTCCACCTCGGCGTCCAGGGTGACCACCCGCAGCTGGCCGTGCTCGCAGAAGCGGCGGGTGATGGTGCGGCTCAGGGCTACCCGGATGTTTTCGGTGACCATATCCAGATCCTTGGTGGCCGCAAGGGAGTCCACAGCCGTCTCCAGAATGGTGCCCAGGTCCCGGATGGGAACCCCCTCCTTCAGCAGGCCGCGGAGGATACGCTCCAGGTTGGCGTAGGTCAGCACGTTGGGGATGGCCTCCTCCACCAGCTCCGGGGCGGTCTTCTTCAAATTCTCTACCAGCTGAATAACTTCCGCCCGGCCCAGCAGCTCGTAGGCGTGGCGGCGGACCACCTCGCTCATGTGGGTCTGCATGACGGACAGAGGGTCGATGACGGTGTAGCCGTAGATTTCCGCCATCTCCTTGTTCTCCGGCAGAATCCACCGGGAGGGGATGCCGTATGCCGGCTCGATGGTCTCGATACCGTCGATCTCGCCGCCAGGGTTGGTGGGCTCCAGGGCCAGGTAGTAATCCACCAGGATTTCGCCCCGGGCCACCTCCTCTCCCTTGATCTTCACCACGTATTGGTTGGTGCCCAGGGCGGAGGAGTCGTGCAGGCGGATGGAGGGGATGACAAAGCCCATGTCCTGGGCGTATTGCCGGCGGAAGATCACAATGCGGCTGATGAGCTTGCCGCCGCTGCTCTCGTCCACCAGGGGAATCAGGCTGTAACCAAACTCCATTTCAATGGGGTCCACGGTGAGCAGCCCGTATACGTTGTTGATGTCTTTGTAGTAGTCAGTCTCGCTGGGAGCGGCGGTCATGTCGGCCTCTATGGGCTGCTCCTCGGGCTGGGCGATGGCCGCAGCCTGCTGGCGCTCCAGGCGGCTGCTCATCATGTAGCCCACCACCGCCAGGGCCACGCCCACCAGCAGCAGGGGGATGGTAGGCGTGCCGGGAATCAGGCCCAGAATGGCCAGCACAACGCCGGCGGTGAGGATGGCCCGGGGCTGCCGGGCAAATTGCTGAATCACGTCGGTATTCAGGCTGCCCTCAGACACCGAGCGGGTGACAATCATGCCGGTGGCGGTGGAGATCATCA
>JAAWLY010000017.1 GCA_022798155.1 Lawsonibacter sp.
CTACGACCGCAAGTCCTATTCACCACAAATGAGCCGCAGTCATATGTATTTGGTGGCAGAAACCACCCTCTACATATTAACTCTCAAAAAGCCATTTTAGAGAAGTACGCCAGCGATAACCACCTGCCTAATCCGAAGTTTTTCTTTGATGACGGTTACTCAGGCGTTTCGTTCACCCGTCCGGCCTTCATGGAAATCATGGAATTGGCCGAACAGGGGCTGGTGGCAAATTTCGTGGTGAAAGACCACTCCCGGCTGGGCCGGAACCGCCTTGTGGTAGGCCAGCTTCTGGAAGAAGATTTTGTGCGGCTGAAGGTGCGGTACATCGCTATCATGGATAACATCGACACCGCCAATGGTGTGAGCGACATTGTTCCAATGCAAGACCTGTTCAATGAATGGCACGCAAAAAATACGAGCGATAAGGTTCGTCGTGTTATGCAGAGCCGTGGCAATGCTGGGATACCCCTCACCACCAATCCTCCATACGGTTATACGAAAGCACCGGAGGACAAAAACAAGTGGATCGTGGACGAGCCAGCGGCGGCAATCGTCAGGCGGATATTCCAGATGTGCATCAGCGGCCTGGGGCCTACCCAAATCGCAAAGAAACTCAAAGCGGAGCAAGTGCCTACGCCGACCGAGTATTGGCGCAGTATCGGCAAAAAGTGCGGCCCCGGCACAGAACGTCCCTACGGTTGGTGTTCTCGTACAGTGGCGGACATTTTAGACCGGCAGGAATATGTAGGAGATACCGTAAATTTTCGGTCTTTCAGCCAGTCCTTTAAGCAGAAGAAGCGGCTGGACAAGCCCCAGGAGGAATGGAAAGTGTTCCCCAATACCCACCCCGCCATCATCGACCGGGAAACCTTTGCCCTCGTTCAAAACCTCCGCCAGCACCGCCGCAGGCCCACGAGAACGGGCATTGTGAGTATGTTCTCCGGGCTTCTCTACTGTGCCGACTGCGGCAGTAAGCTGGGGTACAGCGCCACCAACAACTATAAGCGGGAGCAGGCGTTTTTCTTCTGTTCCGCTTATCGTGGCAATTCCGACGTGTGTTCCGCCCACTTCATCCGGGAGAAAGTGGTTGCAGAATTGGTGCTTGAGGGCCTGCAAAGGCTGTTGTGGTACATCCAGGTCTATGAAAAGCGGTTTGCCCAGGAGCAGATGGAACGGTATGGCTTGCAAGAGAAAAAGGCCCTGACCGCTAAACGCCGGGAGTTGGATAAAGTTAAAGTCCGGGTTGTGGAAATTGACCAGCTTATCCAGAAAAGCTATGAGGATATGACCAAAGGCCTGCTGTCTGAAGAACGCTTTGCCACGCTGACGGTATCGCTGGAAACCGAGCAGCGGCAGTTGAAAGCGGCGATCCCGGAGATGGAAGTCAGTCTAGACGCCACCACGGACAAGGCTGCTGACTTACAGCGGTTCATTGAGCGGGCCAGACAGGTGACACGGCTGACGAAACTGACACCTGAAATTGTCCACGAGTTCATTGACAAAATCGTGGTGTCTCAGCCGGTAAAGGTAGATGGCAAACGTCACCAAAAGGTAGATATACACTACAACACTATTGGTTTGTGGGTAGCCCCGGAGCCGGAAACGCTGGAACGGGAATATCTGTCCTACTATAATTCCATGCAGAAGCACAGGAAAAAGACAGCGTAGCCGAAGCTACGCTGCCCAAATCAGATAGTTTACACTTTGCGGTCCCCCGCCTTGCGGGGCAACTTCCTTATGGGAGCTGCCCCGCTGGGTGCCTTCCTTTTTGGGTTGGTAGTATCAAAGGCAAAAAAGCACGCTTTGGGCGTGCTTTTCTTTTTGGGCTCCGCACCAGCCCAATTTTTGCCGGACTTTGAATGTAGCAGCTCCGCTCTGAAACCTGGGGCAGTTCATACAGAATCACCAGCCTTCTTCATCTCGTGAATAGAATCGAACGCCCCACTATGACTCCACCAAAATGATATCCTCTCCAAAGCGCCTGACGGCGCTCCATGGAATGACCTTGTCCTCCTCCCGGCCAAAGAGGCCGAAGAAGCGCCGCCGGCCAGGGACCACCAGGGCCCGGACCTGGCCGGACTCCAAGTCCACCTCCATGTCTCCCACATAGCCGTAGCGGGTGCCGTCCTCCACACTGATGACCTCTTTATACCGCAGCTGCGCGATGCGTGTCTCCATGCCCGTTCCTCCTCAAATTGATAAATTCCCGCCCGTCGGGCGGGAATCTGTTTACTTCAGGCTATGCAAAGGAGGGGATGTCCTATGCCGACAGCAGCCCCTTGGACACCAGAAACTCATGGGCCACCTGCTCCACCGGGAGGCCGTCCACGTCTACGGCGTAGGTCAGCTCCACCATGTCCTCGCTGCTTACCTGCCCGGTGAGCAGCTCCAGCACCTGCTCCAGGTTGGGGGCAGCGTCGTAGAAATCAGCGAACAAGTCCTCCCGCACCAGAAAGGCCCCGTAGTACTCGGGGAAAAAGCCCAGGTCATCCTCCAGGATAGTCAGACCCGCCCGCTTGTTCAGGCCGTCGGTGGCGTAGACCACCATCACGTCAAAGGCCCCGCCCTCCACAGCGTTATACTTGAGCACCACGTCCACCGGCTTGGCGGACTGGAAGCGCAGGCCGTAAAAGTCCACAAAGGGCTGATACTTCATGCTGCCCTCCTCGGTATAGAACTCATGCTCCGCGCCGAAGTTCAACTCCCCGGCGACGGGAATCAGGTCGGAGATTTTCTCCACGCCGTAGCGGTCTATGACGGCCTGGGTCACCCCGATGGAGTAGGTGTTGTTCAGGCCCACCTTGCCCAGCAGCCGCAGCCCCTCCCGCCGGCTGACCGTCTCGTTGACAAAGTCGTACAGGGAAGCCCCCTCCGGGATGTCGCCGGTGTCCAGCCCCAGGAAGGTGGTAAGCACCGTGCCGTCGTAGCTGAACATCAAGTCGCAGCTTGGGTCTGCCCCTTTCAACTCGTTGTGGTTGTTCACCTGGGTCATCTGGTCCAGAATGACCACCTCCAGGCCGGTCTTGTCCTCCACCAGCTGCTTGACGATGGCGTGCATCAGCTTGACCTCGGAGTAGTCCCCGTCGTACAGGGTAAGCCGGCCCGAAGTGTCGGCCGGCAGCAGCACGGAGGCTACCAGGGCCACGCTGGCCAGGACCAGCGCCCCGCCCCCGGCCGCCTTCACCGGCAGGGGCAGCTTGTCGTGATGAGTTCCGGACATCCTCCGCTCCACATAGCCCAGTCCTACGTCCAGCACCAGGGCCATGAGCATAAGAACGGCTGTGCCCAACAGGATTTTTCCCATGTCCCGCTGGCGGATGGCCGTATAGAACAGCCCGCCCAGACCTCCGCCCCCCACAAAGGAGGCGAACACGGCGGTACCAATGGCATTGACCGCGGCGATGCGGATGCCGGTGACCAGCATAGGGGCGGCCAGGGGGATATCCACACGGAACAGCCGGTAGGCCGGGCTCATCCCCATGCCGGCGGCGGCCTCCTTCAGGTGCGCGGGCACCTGGGACAGCCCCAGGGAGCAGTTCCGGGCGATGGGCAGCAGGGAATAGAGCGCCAGACCGAGCATGGCAGTGGGGGATCCGGGGCCGGCGATGACCATAATCACCCCCAGCAGGGCCAGAGCAGGGATGGTCTGGATCAAGTCCACCACCCACAGCAGCGCCCTGCCCACCTTGGGGGACAGGTAGGCCAGCAGGCCCAGGGGCACCCCGGCGGCCACGGCCAGGATGAGGGCAGACAGCACCAGGGACAGATGGTCCCAAATCATGGCAAGACTCATTTCTCCACCCCGCCTTTCCGCAGGCCCTTGGGGACTACCCGCTTCTGGAGGACATCCACCAGCCCGCCCAGCACCAGGGCCAGGACGGCGGCGGGGATGGCCCCCTGGAGGATCAGGGCGTTGTTGTTGGAGCTGACCCCCTGATAGACGAAGTCCCCCAGGCCGCCCTGGCCGATCATAGCGGCCAGCACCGCCCAGCTGACAGTATATACCGTGGACAGCCGCAGCCCGCCGATGATGGTGGGCATGGCCAAGGGCAGCTCCACCCGAACCAGCCGCTGATAGTGGTTCATACCACAGCCCCGGGCGGCCTCCTTATACTGGACGTCCACCCCGTCCAGTCCGGCGACGGTGTTTTTCAGCACCGGGAACATGGCGTAGATGGACAGGGCGACGATGACGGTGGCGGGGGTCATGCCGATAAGGATGACCAACACGCCGATAAAGACAATGCCGGGCACCGTGTTCAAAATGGACAGCAGGGGGATGAGATATTTTGACAGCCTGGGCAGCCGGGACAGGCCTACTCCCAGCAGCAGCCCCATGACAAAGCCGATGGCCACGCACACCAGAGTGTATCCGGTGTGGACGGCGGCGGCCCGGAGGATAGACAGAAGAAGCTCACTCATTCCATCACCCCCACAGCTGTTCCGCCATGGCGGAGGCCATGCTGGTCTTGGTGACAATGCCGGCCACTGTCTCATCCCCGTTGAGGACCACCAGGTAGGGGAAGCCGCTGGAGATCAGCTGCTCAAAGCAGGTCTTGGCGTTGTCGCCGGTGTGGACGGTGGGGGTGGTGCACCGCACCAGGGGGCCGATGGTCTTGACCACGTGGCCAGTGAGACGGATGTCGGCGATGGACACGGTGCCCTGATAGCGGCGCTGTTCGTCCACAACCAGGAGGGTGTCCACATTGTGGTGCTGCATTCGGCTGACGCACTCGTTAATCCCCCGGTTTTCCTTCACGGTGATGATCCCCGTGCGCATGAACTGGTCCACGGTCAGCCCGGCGGGGTCGTGGCCGGTCTGATGTTTGCCCAAAAATTCCCTGATCTGGTCGGTGGCGGGATTTTCCAGCATCTCCTCCGGAGGCGCGATCTGGGCAATCTCCCCCTGGTTCATAAAGATAATCACGTCCGCCAGGTCCAGGGCCTCCTCCATGTCGTGGGTGACAAAGACAATGGTCTTGTTCAGCTTCTGCTGGAGGTTCTTCACCTCCAGCTGGAGGGAGCGGCGGGTCATAGGATCCAGGGCGCTGAAAGGCTCATCCATCAGCACCACCGGCGGCGACGCGGCCAGGGCCCGCAGAATTCCAATGCGCTGCTGCTGGCCTCCCGACATCTCGCCGGGGTACTTGTGGGCATACTGGTCGTAGGGCAGCTCCACCATGTCCAACAGGTCGCGGACAATCTGGTCGCACTTCTCTTTAGGCCATTTCAGCAGCTTGGGCACCACGCAGATATTCTGGGCCACCGTCATGTTGGGAAACAGACCGATTTGCTGGATGACGTAGCCCGTGTGCCGCCGCAGCTCGTAACGGTCGATGGAGGAAATATCCTTGTCCCCTAAGTAAATGCGGCCGCTGTCGGGCTGAATGAGGCGGTTAATCATCTTTAACGTGGTGGTCTTGCCGCAGCCGGAGGGGCCGATAAATACGGCGAACTGCCCCTCCGGAATTTCAAATGAGATGTCTTTTAAGATTTTCTGGGTTCCGTAGGTAAGACTGACGTGATCAAATCTGAGCAATGCTGCCTCCTTTTCCGGGGCGCCTGGGCGCCTGCTTGCAGGCCCTTTTCGGATAATAAAAAAGATGGGCCGATCGAAAGTCCGGCCCGCAAAATGCGATACAGTTGTGTACCCGAATGGAAGAACCTGGCATATTAACTAAATACAGTATAGCTTATTTCGTCATTTTTGTCAAATGAAGAAAATGTAAACTTTCGTCGAAGGCTGTCACATTAAGGAAACCTTTATGAAATCTTAATCTTCCTCCCACTTGGTCCTTAAAGAAGGTGTGCTATTCTTGGGGCAGATAAAACGAGAGGAGGAGCGGGACATGGATTGGATGTTTCCTGCCGCGCTGGCCCTGACGGGCACATTTGGAGTATTGATGGGGCTCTGGGGGCTTTGGTATCTGGTCTCCGGTCTGGCCTGCGTGCGGAAGCCGACGGACTACGGCTTCCACCCCGCCCGGACCAGGTTTGCCGTTTTAATCGCCGCTCGAAATGAGGAGCTGGTCATCGGCCCCCTGATCAACAGCCTGCTCACCCAGGATTACCCGGCGGAACTGTATGACATCTGGGTCATCCCCAACAACTGCTCCGACAACACCGCCCGGGCGGCGGAGCAGTTCGGGGCCAAGGTGCTGGAGTGCACCGTGCCGGTGAAGAGCAAGGGGGAGGTCCTCCGCTTCGCCTACAACCGCCTCCGGGGCCGGCGGTACGACGCCTGGCTGGTCTTCGACGCGGACAACGTGGTGGATTCCCGCTTCCTGGCGGAGATGAACAACGCCCGCCTCGCTGGTGTCCAGGCCGCCCAGGGCTACCGGGACAGCAAGAACCCCTACGACACCGCCGTATCCGGCTGCTCCTCCATCTACTACTGGATGATGGACCGCTTCCACAACGGGGGCAAGGCGGGCCTGGGCGTGTCCGCCATGATTGGCGGCACCGGCTTTATGGTGACCCAGAAGCTGCTGGACAAGCTGGGAGGCTGGCGCACCGAGACCATCAGCGAGGACCTGGAGATCACCGCCCAGACTGTGCTTGCGGGGGAGCGGGTGGCCTATGTGCCCAAGGCAATTACCTACGACGAACAGCCCCTCACCTGGGCGCAGTCCTTCAAGCAGCGCCGCCGCTGGACCAGCGGCACCCTCCAGGTGGCCCAGCGCTGCCTGCCCGTTCTGGGACAGCGGCAGGCCGAACAGCCCCGGCTGGCCCTCTTCGACTTTGAGGCCACCCTGCTGCTTCCCGCCTATCAGCTGTCCGCCCTGGCCGGGCTTCTCTGCTCCGCCCTTACCGCCGCCCTGGGGGGACGCACCCTCCTCCAGGCCCTGGTGCTGGCCATGGCGGGGGCCTGCGGCAGCATCGCCTGGGCCGCTGCAAGCGCCACCGCCGCCGCCTGCGTCGTTATCACCCTGGAAGGCAAGTGGGACTGCCGGCTGTGGAAGGGGCTGTGTGCCTACTGGCTGTTCCTGCTCACCTGGCTGCCCATCACCGCCGCCAGCTTTTGGAAAAAGACCACCGTCTGGGAGGAGATCCGCCACACCCGGACCATGGCCCCGGAGCTGCCGGGGAGATAAGGAGGCGTTTATGAAACGATATCTGTGCGCAATTCTCGCCCTGTTCTGCCTTGCGGGGCTGACCGCCTGCGGCAAAAAAGAGGCGGCGGCACCCGTCGCCGCAGAGGATGAAGTTGTGGTAACCGTCGTCTGCAAAGACAAGGGAGTCAATCAAATCGGCTACACATCCTATATCGGCGGAGCATACCGGACCACAGGCAGGGGAATTGAACTGGACGGAAATTCGGCATCTGGCTGCACCCTTGAATTTCGATTTTCCCAGGAGGACTTTCTGGAGGGGGACGATATCAGCCAATTTTCCATAGCGCTGTCGCCCTATGGGAAGGGGAGCGAGGAGGAAATCGCAACCACTGAACCGGTGCCTGTCTCAATGGAATACGGGAAAGTCTATACCATCACCCTCTCCAGTGACGGCGAAGCCGGCTTTAACGCCATATTGCTATGAGGCGGCCTACCCCTCTAGTATAGAGCAACCCCCCGGGGCTTCAAGCCCTGGGGGGATTTTCTGTTATCCTCTGCCCTCCAGATCGCCAATCAGGGGAGGAATCTGAGCGATCATATTATCCATATCCTCAAACATCGCGCTCTTGGTCGTGCCCAGCCGGCTGGCGGAGTCGATATGCCGGACCACCTCCTGGTACTGGTCCTTAATCTGGTCGAAGAACCGGCGCAGCTGCTCCAATTCCTGCTGAGACTGGCCAATCACGCCGGAGATCCCGTCCTGCACGGCCACAGCGCCCTCTGCCGCCGCCGTTATCTTTTCAAAGCTGCCCTCGGTCTGGCTGACGATGCCGGCGTTCTGGCCCAGGGTCTGCTGGGAGGCGGCGATGTTCTGGTTCAGCTCGTTGGCGTGGACCTCCACGTCGTTGACGCTGCTATCCACCTCCCTCGCCAGGTCCTTGATCTCCCCGGCCAGCTCTTTTACCTGGGACGCCACCACCGCGAAGCTCCGGCCCTCGGCTCCCGCCCGGGCGGCCTCGATGGAGGCGTTGATGGCCAAAATATTCGTCTGCTCCGCAATGGATACAATCTTGTCCAAAGACTTCTGTATCTCCTTGATGGAGCTGTCCAGGCGGGAGAAGGTCTCCGCCATGGCGTCGTAGGACTGCTGGACCTGGGCCGAGGTCTGGCCCAGCGCGTTCATCTGGCTCCGGGCCTCTGAAACCGCCTGGCTGACCTCCATGCGCACCTGCCCGAACTGCTCCGCTGTCTCGTTGATGTTGGAGAAGGAATCGCCCAGGTCCTGGAGCTTGGACTGGAACCGATCCCCTTCCTTTAGCACGCCGGCGAAGGAAGCGCCCACCTGGTCCAGCTCCCACAGGGAGGTGACTTCCTTTTTCACCAGCTCCTTCTGGTAGGTCTTTAAGCTCCCCGCGATGTGGAGCACCGGATACAGACTCTTCTTCTCCGGGGCCGGACTTTGGGCAGCCGCTTTTTTCTTGAACAGCATATGGTCGCTCCCTCCTTTTACTCAAAGACCACGCAGGTCATGGACTGGTTGACAAAGCGGTTGTTGTAGTGCTCGCCATACCCCACAAAACCGGCATGGCTGCCCAGCACCGACATGTCCCGCAGATAGTTCTGCATATAGCCCTCCTCGGAAAACAGCTTGTATCGGAACAGGCAGTTGACGGAGAAGACGGCAGAGCGGTGGGGAAAATCCCGGGTGATCTGCTGGATGGTGTCCTGAACGATGGCCCGGTAGTCCCCCAGCTCCAACAGGATCAACACGTCGGAGTCGTTCACCTGGCGGAAACAAGCCAAGGCGCTGCCGTGGACCTCCTTGATGGAGATGATGCAGGTATCGCTGCCGTTGAGCTTGCCAAAGGGATTCTGGAAGGTACGGGTGAGGATCTCCTCGTCCGTCACGTGGAGGATGTCCTTATACACCTGCTTGGCGCTCCTGCCGTTCAGGGAACCCAATATGTAGTTGGCCCGGTCGGTGTCAGAGGCGATGAAGCGGTAGTTGCCCAGCTGGTGGTAGATGTTCTCCTTATAGGCCTTGACCCGGCCGTTCTGGTTGCGAATCAGTCCGTAGGCCACCGCGTCCTGATACACCCGGCCATTGGCGGACACCCGGCCCTGGTCGCCGGTGCCGCCCACCAGGGAGACGCCCCGCCGGCTCAGGGCGGTGTTCAGGGTGGTGAGCACACAGGCGTCGTTTCCGGAGCAGAAGTCGATACATATGGTATCGCGGCTGCTGCCGCCCACCGTCTGCATGTCCCGCTCCAGGCGTTGGATATACTTTACCGGCATAACAGACACCTGCTCCAGAACGTTGGCGGCGGCAGTCACGCCGTCGTAGAAGGCGATCACCCCCACGCCGTGCTCTACCACGCTGTGCTGATAGCTCATACCCATACATCCGATGCTGGGCACGCCGGGGAAGCGTTTTTCCAGCTCCGCCACATGGCGCTCAAACTGGTCAGGATTGGATAACAGCATGACAAACTCCGGGCGACTGAGCCCCCGGACGGCCTCGTCCAGGTCTCCCCGTTGGCTCATACCATAAAACTGCTTCATAACGTTGTCCTCCTATGATTGATAAAGATAGAAGCGCACCTTTCAGCGCCGGCGAAGGCGCAATAAATCCGGCCCACTCAGGCCTTTTCCGCCTGCTCGGCAGCCATGGCCTCCCGCTCCTTGCACAGCTCCTGGTGCAACTGGAGGGTGTTCCACTCCTGGTTGGCGGCCGTCAGCACCGCCTTCAAAGGGATGGGGGGCAGCTTGGCCACCCGGATGACCTCCAGCACCTGGTTGAGCAGGGCCTGGGGCAGACCGCAGAAAACCAGCATCGTCTCGGGCAGGGGCTCCCCCGCCTCGGCGGCCGGCTCCCCCGCGCCCTTGGACAGTTCCGCCAGGGAGAGGTGGTAGCGCTCGGGCCCCACCACCCGCATCCGCAGGCGGAGCATGGCAAAAATCTGCTTCAGCTTGGAAAACTCCTCCCCGGAGCAGTTATACATCAATACAGTTCCAGCATTTTTCATGTCATTTACCTCTTTTTAGAAGCTGTACCATTCGCCGAAGTATGCAGATTTACGAGAGAAATTGTCGTTGGCAAGGCAAAAAATTCTGGGAATACGTTGTGTATTTCAAGATTTTTCCCGACGCCAAGGGCAATTCTGGCCGGAAAGTGCGTGCTGAGGCGATTGGCACAGCTTCTTAATTTCTGACCCTGCAAACGGGAGGTCGTTACACCTGTTCCAGGGCCTGCTCGATATCGGCAATCAGGTCGGCGGCGTCCTCAATGCCGCAGGAAAAGCGCACCAGGTCAGGGGTAATGCCGGCGGCCACCAGCTCCTGGTCGTTCATCTGCCGGTGGGTGGCGGAGGCGGGGTGCAGGGTGCAGGTGCGGGCGTCGGCCACGTGGGTCTCGATGGCGGCCAGCTTGAGATGCTTCATAAAGGTCTCGGCGGCGGTCCGGCCCCCCTTGAAGCCGAAGGACACTACGCCGCAGGTGCCGTTGGGCATATACTTTTGGGCCAGGTCGTAGTACTTGTCACCCTCCAGGCCAGGGTAGGTGACAAAGCTGATCTTGGGGTGGCTCTTCAGATACCTGGCCACCGCCAGGGCGTTCTCACAGTGGCGGGGCATCCGGACGTGGAGACTCTCCAGGCCCAGGTTGAGCAGGAAGGCGTTCTGGGGGGACTGAATGGAGCCAAAATCCCGCATAAGCTGGGCGGTGCACTTGGTGATGAAGGCGCCCCCCTGGCCGAATTTTTCCGCATAAGTGATGCCGTGGTAACTGTCGTCGGGGGTACACAGGCCGGGGAATTTGTCCGCGTGGGCCATCCAGTCGAACCTGCCGCTGTCCACGATAGCGCCCCCCACCCCGGCCCCGTGGCCGTCCATATACTTGGTGGTGGAGTGGGTGACAATGTCGCACCCCCACTCAAAGGGCCGGCAGTTCACCGGAGTGGCGAAGGTGTTGTCGATAACCAGGGGCACGCCGTGGGCGTGGGCCGCCTTGGCAAACTTCTCGATGTCCAGCACGGTGAGGGCGGGGTTGGCGATGGTCTCGCCGAAGACCGCCTTGGTGTTGGGCTGGAAGGCGGCCTCCAGCTCCTCCTGGGTGCAGTCCGGGGAGACGAAGGTGAAGGCTATCCCCATCTTCCGCATGGTGACGTGGAAGAGGTTGTAGGTGCCGCCATAGATGGTGGAACAGGCCACCACGTGGTCGCCGCAGTTGGCGATGTTGAAGATGGCGTAGAAGTTGGCCGCCTGGCCGGAGGAGGTGAGCATGGCGGCAGTGCCCCCCTCCATGTCGCAGATCTTGGCGGCCACCATGTCGTTGGTGGGGTTTTGCAGGCGGGTGTAGAAGTAGCCGCTGGCCTCCAGGTCGAAGAGCTTGCCCATGTCCTCGCTGGTGGCATATTTGAAGGTGGTGGACTGGACAATGGGAATCTGCCGGGGCTCGCCGTTGCCCGGAGTGTAGCCGCTCTGGACACATTTGGTGCTCATGTTATAGTCACTCATTGGGAACGCCTTCTTTCGTTAAAATCACTGTTTCAGAGTAGCGGGAAATGTTGGATTTGTCAAGGGTTTTGTAGGGGCGGGTATTGCCTGCCCGCTTTCACAGGACAAGGCTCCGATACATGCGGACGGATGATACCCGCCCCTACGGAGCGACCTCCCCCAGCTCGTCCCACAGCACCGCCTCCTGGGGGGCCAGCAGCTGGTGGCTGCGGTAACTGACCTTCCGGCCTCCGGCGGTGATCTCTACCCCCTCCACCCCCTCCGCCTGGGACAGGGTGAGGACAATGGAGTAGTCGGCCAGGCTGAGAGACACGTCGGCCAGGGCCCCGTACTGCTCAGACAGGTCCACCAGCAGCACCCCCTCCTCGTTCAGGCTGCACTGGCGCACCGTAACCCCCCGGGGGAAGGGGGAGGTCAGCCCCTCCTGGGTGGGGCCGGCCAACAGGGCGGCCAGCAGCTCCCCGGGCTCGGGATTTTCCGCCCCCTCCCAGGGCTGGCTGCCCAGAGCGGGGCCGTGGCCGTAGTCCGGCTGACGGCTGTCGGCGGCAAACCAGAGGAGAACGCCCCCCTGCTCCTGTTCCTCCGCCTTGCCGCCGCAGCCGGACAGCAGCAGGGCGGCCAGCAAAAGGGTCAGGCCTCTTCTCCATTTCATTTGCCCTCCCCCCCTTCTTCCGGGGCGCACCGGGGGAAGCCCGCGGTAAACAGGCTCCCCTCCGGGTTCCGGGGCCGGGCGGTGACCCAGCCGCCATGGCGGCGCACCGTATCCCGGACAATGGACAGCCCCAGCCCGGTGCCCCCGGCGGCCCGGGATCGGGCCTTGTCCACCCGGTAGAAGCGGTTGAACACCTTGGGCAGGTCGGCCTCTGGGATGCCCACCCCGGTGTCGCCCACCTCCAGCAGAACCTGGTCCCCGTCCCGGTAGACCGAGACAAACACCTTTCCTCCCCGGTAGTTATACTTGATGGCGTTTTCCACCAGGTTAAAGCAGACTTGGGACAGCTCGTCCTCGGTACACAGGATCAGGCAGCCGGGTTTCAGGCTTTTTTCCACCGTTACCCCGGCGGCCTCGGCCACCGGCTGGAGCAGCGCGATGGCCCGCTCGGTCACCTTGGTCACGTCCACTGGGTGGTGCTCTCCCTCGGGCAGGCTGTCCAGCCGGGTGAGGGTCAGCAGATGCTCGGTGATGCGGGTGAGCCGCTCGGCCTCAGAGCCGATGTCTGAGACGAAATCCTGCACCATGGCGGGGTCCATCTCCTCGGTCTGCAAAATGGAGTCGGCCAGCAGCCGGATGGAGGCCAGCGGAGTTTTCAGCTCGTGGCTGGCGTCGGAGACAAAGCGGCGGCGCACCTCCTCGGTGGTCTGGAGGCGGTCGGCCAGGTGGTTAAACTCCACAGCCAGTTGGGCCATCTCGTCCCGCCCCACGGGCTGGAGGCGGTGGCCGTACTCCCCCTCCCCCACGATGCGGATGGCCCGCAGCAGGGCGGCGATGCGGGCGGTGAGCATTTTAGAGAAGAAGGCGGACATCACCACCGTTACCGCCGCGATGACCAGGGAGATGGTGCGCAGGTTCTGCTGCAGGCTGTACAGCAGCTCCCCCTGGACCTGGTCCACCTCTAAAATATAAATTGCCCCGATGACCATGCCCCGGTAGACGATGGGCATGGCGGCGGTGGAGACAAAGGTGCGGTTGGTGTAGCGGGAGTAAGACACGTCGCTGCCCCGCAGGGCGGCCACTACCTCCTGATACAGGGCATAGCGGTACTCCGGGGGCGGCGGCTCCGCCTCCGGGTCAAGCTCCTCCTCCGGCTGCCTTGCGCTGTCGTAGAGGATCAGTCCCGCCGGGTCGGTGACCAGAATCCGGGTCAGCCCCATGCTGTCCAGCATATTCATCACCCGGGCCACCTGGTCGGCGGACAGGGACTCCAGCTCCATCAGCGCCGAGGCCATCACCGCAGCCTGACTTTTCAGCGAGTCCCGCTTGGAGGTAAACAGCAGGTCCTGAGAGGCCAGCACCGGGTAGGTGTTCAGCAGCACCAGCACCACGGCGAAGATGACCAGATAGCTCAGGGCGTACTTCACCTGGAGCGAGACAAAATAGGGCACTTTGTTCTTGTTGCTCGTGAGGGATCACCGCCTGTCTCCATTCGTTGCAGAAGGGACATTCTCTCGCAGAGAAAGGCCCCTTTGGCAAAGGAGGCTTTCACACCTTCGCCAGATAGTATCCCACACCCCATTTGGTGCGGATAAATTCTGGATTGGCGGGGTCCAGCTCCAGCTTCTCCCGCAGGCGGCGGACATGGACGTCCACGGTGCGGTAGTCCCCGATATACTCATAGCCCCACACCACGTTGAGCAGATTCTCCCGGCTGTATACCCGGCCGGGGTTTCTCAGCAGCAGCTCCATCAAATCAAACTCCTTGGCCGTAAGCTCAACACACACGCCGTCCCGCCACGCCGACCGGGCAGCCGTGTCCAGGCGGATATGCCCCGCCTCCAGCACGCTCTCCCCCTTCTTCTGCTCCGCCGCCCCGGAACGGCGCAGCAGGGCCCGGACCCGGGCCTTTAGCTCCAGCAGGTTGAAGGGCTTGGTGATGTAGTCATCGGCCCCGCACTCAAAACCCATAATTTTATCCGAGTCCTCCCCCTTGGCCGTCAGCATAATGATAGGGACATTGGAGAACTCCCGAATGCGCATACAGGCCTGCAGGCCGTCGATCTTGGGCATCATCAGATCCAGCAGGACCAGGTCGAAGCTGCCCTCCCTGGCCAGCTCCACCGCCTGCTCCCCATCATAGCCCACCTCCACCTGGTATCCCTCGTGCTCCAGGTTGAATTTGATGCCCTTTACCAGCACCTGTTCGTCGTCTACCACTAAAATTTTTGCCATAGCAATACTCCTGTTCCTCTATCTCCCTCTAAAAGGGAGTCTCCACCGTCACATACTCCCGCAGGTTATCCAGAATCACCGGCCCGATGCCGGTGACGCTGGTCAGCTCGTCCACACTCTGGAAGGGGCCGTGCTCCTCCCGGTAAGCGATGATGTCCCGCGCCCGCTTCTCTCCGATGCCGGGCAGGCGCTGAAGGTCGTACACATCCGCCGTGTTGACGTTGATGACCTCCCCCGGCAGAAGGCTGTCCGGACGGGTTCCCTCTTGCTCCGGAGCGGCGGTCTCCTCCTCATAATACGACGCCGAGGGATGCTGTCTGGCAGTTACCCGGAAGGGCTCTGCCCCGCTGGCGCGACCCAGGCAGTAGGCGCCGCAAAACACCGCAAAGATGGTAGCCAGCGCCAAAACAGCTTGCCCATATCTGGATTTTCTCTCCAAACGTCTCGCCCCCCTTGCGGACCGCGGCCCGCTTTGCTATAATAAGAACTGCCGCAGCAAACTTTACATAATATTAAGAAGTTCTTTATTGCCTTTTTCTCGCATACGGGTTACACTGGAAACAGGCCTTTGCCGCAGTATTTTTATTATATCATACATATGGAGATTTTCCTATGAAAAAATATCGTTTTCTTTCGCTGCTCCTTTTGCTCCCCATGCTCCTCTCCCTGCTGGCCCCCGTTTCGGCGGCGGGACAGCAGGACGAGCTGGACCTGTTCTGCACCAACGCCGTGCTGCTGGACGCCAACCACGGTGAAATTCTCTACAACAAGGGGGCCAACGAGCGGGCCTACCCCGCCAGCATCACCAAGGTGATGACCGCCCTGCTGGTGATGGAGGCCATCTCCTATGGCCAGCTCTCCCCCAGCACCGTGGTCACGGTAAGCCAGACTGCGGTGGAGGGCATCCCCAGCGAGTATGTCACCGGCGGTTTTAAGGCGGGAGAAAACGTGTCCATCGAGGACCTGCTCTACTGTATGCTGCTGGAGTCGGACTGCGACGCCAGCAACATCCTGGGCGAGGCGGTAGACGGCACGGTGGAGGACTTTGTGGCCCACATGAACCGCAGGGTTGGGGAGCTGGACTGCCAGGGAACCCACTTTACTAACACCTATGGCCTCCACAACGAAAGCCACTACTCCACCGCCTACGACCTGGCCCTTATCATGCAGGCCGCTCTGGAGTATGACTTGTTCCGCACGGTGATCCAGACGGCCCAGTACAAGGTTCCTGCCACAAATCTGTCCGGCGAGCGGTTTTTCTACAATAAAAACGCCCTGATCTCTAATTTGTATTACACGGGCTATGTCTATGACAAGTGCATCGGCGGCAAAACGGGCACCACCGACGACGCGGGCCGGTGTCTGGTGGCCGCCGCCGAGGACGGGGACGAGCTGCTGATCTCGGTGGTGCTGGGCTCCGGGCCCATGCCGGTGCCCGGGGAGGATGATCTGAAGCAGGGCCAGTTCCGGGAGAGCAAGCGGCTGCTGGAGTACGGCTTTGACAACTTCCATCGGGTGACCATCACCAAGGACAGCGAACCGGTGGGCAAGGTGAGGGTCACCATGTCCCGTCAGGCCGACGAGGTCAACGTAAAGGCCCAGGGCTCCATCACCAAAACCCTGCCCAAGTCCATGGATGTGGACGATATTGAAGCTGACATCCGCCTTTTCGCCGACGAGGTGGAGGCCCCGGTGGAAGCCGGTCAGGTGATGGGCGTGATGACCCTATCCTACAACGGCGAGACCTACGGCAAGCTGGACCTGGTGGCCGTCACGTCGGTGGAGCGCTCCGAGCTGCTGTATAAAAAAGAGCAGTTTTTCACCTTTTTCCAGAGCACGGAGGTCAAGCTGGCCCTTGCCGCCACAGCGCTGGTCGCCGCGCTGATCGTCCTGCGCCTGCTGGTCTTCCAGAAAAAACGCCGCCCCCGGGCCGGCGCGGGAACCCGCAGCCGGGGGAACTATCGGGGCGGGAAACGGTAGCCCGTCCGAAAAGCCGGATTATATCCGACCCACACTCCCCACGGCGGCCTTCTGGCCGCCGTTTTCCTTTCCGCGCATCCGGCTGCCGCTGTCCTCCGCCGCCTCTCTGCCGGCAAACTGGCTCCCCTTTTCCGCCGCACTGTCCGCTTGATAGAGGCGTTTATCCGCCATCTGCTGAGGCGTTTTGGGATAAACGTCAAATAAAAATAGTTAAGCAGGCAAACCTTCTCAAAAAATGACAGTTCACTTTTCCCGGGCAAAGTGGTATTCTGAGTACAGGTTTACTTGATGAGAGGAAATTTCGATATGGCTATGTATGCCTCTTACTTCTCCTATTTTGGCTTTTACGGCTTTACCTTCTTTAAGGATAAGGCTTGCTTTGGTTTGGTCAAAAGTGTGGGTATGTAAGTTGGTTTTGCAGAAACCATCCGGACATGACAGCCCGTGGCCGAACCGGCCGCGGGCTTTTTGCTTCATCTCAGATCTGCTGTTAGGAGGACACCCCAATGATCGTAGTTTTAAAACCCAATCACAACCCCAGTCAAATGGAGAGCCTGATTTCCTGGCTCCGGGAAAAAAACATCACCATCCACACCAGCGTCGGCCAGGCCAACACCATTCTGGGCCTGGTGGGCGACACTTCCCAGCTGGATGTGGACCTGATCGCCGCTTTGGACATTGTGGAGGATGTCAAGCGCGTTCAGGAGCCTTACAAAAATGCCAACCGGAAGTTCCATCCCGAGGACACGGTTATTCAGGTGGGCAACACCCAGGTTGGCGGCGGGAACCTGACCATTATGGCCGGGCCCTGCTCCGTCGAGTCGGAGGAACAGGCGGTGGCCGTGGCCAAGGCGGTAAAGGCCGCCGGGGCCACCATGTTCCGGGGGGGCGCTTTCAACTCCCGCACCTCCCCCTACGCCTTTTGGGGCATGGGCGAGCGGGGGCTGGCCTATCTGAAGGCCGCCCGGGATGAGACCGGCCTGCCCATCGTCACTGAGCTGACAGACATCAACCAGCTTGCCCTGTTCCGGGATGTGGACGTTATCCAAATCGGCACCCGGAACATGCAAAATGTCGATCTGCTCAAGGCCGTGGGCCACCAGGACAAGCCCGTTGTCCTCAAGCGGGGGCGGTCCGCCACCTATGAGGAATGGCTGATGAGCGCCGAGTATATCATGGCCGGTGGCAATGAAAATGTGATTCTCTGCGAGCGGGGCATCCGCACCTTTGAGAGCTACACCCGCAATACCCTGGACCTGGCTTCCATCCCCGTACTGCGCCGGCTGACCCACCTGCCCGTCATTGTGGACCCCAGCCATGCCACCGGCAAATACTGGCTGGTAGATTCCCTGGCCATGGGCGCCGTGGCCGCCGGGGCCGACGGTGTGCAGATTGAGGTCCACAACGACCCAGCCCACGCCCTGTGCGACGGCCCCCTGGCCCTGAAGCTGGACGCCTTCACTCCCCTGGCCGGAAAGCTGTTGGCCCTCCACGCCGCTTTGAAGGGAATGGAGGGACAGGCATGAAGGTTGGAATTGTCGGTCTGGGCCTGATTGGCGGGTCTATGGCCAAAAGTGTAAAAAACCGCACCAGCCACACCGTATATGGCATCGACCTGGACCAGGAGACCATGACTCTGGCCCGGCTGTGCGGAGCCATCGACGGCCCGCTGACCCAGGAGCGCCTCTCCCATTGCGACCTGGTGCTGGTGGCCATCCGACCCCAGGCGGCGGTAAACTGGGTACGCGACCACGCCGCCCAGATCGGAAAATCCGCCATCCTGGTGGATCTGTGCGGGGTCAAGCGGGTGGTGGTAGAGCAGATTACCCCGCTGGCTGAGGAGTATGGCTTCTCCTATATCGGCGGCCACCCCATGGCGGGCCGGGAGCGGGGGGGCTTCACCTCCTCCACCGACGATCTGTATGTGGGGGCCTCTATGATCCTCACCCCGGACAAGCGGACCGATATGAAGCTGCTGGAGACCCTCCAGGCCTTCTTCCTGGACGTGGGCTTCGCCAAGCTCACCTTCTCCCAGCCGGAGGAGCACGACCGGATCATCGCCTTCACCTCTCAGCTGGCCCACATCGTGTCCAGCGCCTATGTCAAGTCCCCCGAGGCCCAGCGCCGCCGGGGCTTCTCCGCCGGCAGCTTCCGGGATATGACCCGGGTGGCCCGCCTGGATGAGGACATGTGGACCGAGCTGTTTCTGGACGACGCGGACTACCTCACCAAGGAGCTGGACATCCTCATTGGCCATCTGGAGGACTATCAGGCCGCTTTGCGGGCCAGAGACGCCCAACAGCTCCATGACCTGCTGAAGGAGGGCCGGGAGCTGAAGGCCACCGCCGGCGGCAACTAACGGGATGGAGGGTTGAGGATGGATATACGCATCACCCCCGGCCCCCTGGAGGGGACCGTTACCCCGCCCCCCAGCAAGTCCCAGGCCCACCGGGCCATTCTGGCCGCCGCACTGACCAATGGGACCAGCACCATTCAAAATGTGGCCCTCTCCCAGGACATCGAGGCCACCCTGCGCTGTATCAGCGCTCTGGGCGGCGGGTGGGAACAGGAAGGAGACCGCCTGCGGGTCAGCGGGGTCTGGAGCCGGGAGTGGGACACCGCTGGGCTGCCTTACCTGGACTGCGGGGAGTCGGGCTCCACCCTGCGTTTTCTGATTCCCATTGCGCTGACGCTGAACAACGGCGGCGTTTTCACCGGTCGGGGCCGGCTGATGGAGCGGCCCCAAAAGCCCTACTTTGACATTTTTGACGAGAAGGGCATCTTCTATGAGCAGAAGGCCGGAGTCCTCACCCTCCGGGGGGAGCTGGAGTCGGGGGAGTACTGGCTCCCTGGCAATGTGTCCAGCCAGTTTGTCACCGGCCTGCTCTACGCCCTGCCCCTGATGGAGTGGGAGAGCCGAATTGTCCTCACTTCACCCCTGGAGAGCCGGGGCTATGTGGATATGACCCTGGATGTGTTGAGGGACTTCGGAATTACGGTGGAGAATCAGAACTATGAGCGGTTTCTCGTTCCGGGGGACCAGTGGTGTACGGCCCGGGACTACGCCATTGAGGCGGATTGGTCTCAGGCGGCGTTCTGGCTGGCGGCGGGTTCATTGGGAAATCCGGTGCTGACGGTTGGCCTGAGCGACCAGTCCACCCAAGGGGATCGGGTGATTGACGAACATTTTGCCAGCTTCGCCTGGGGGACGTGGCGGACGGTGGAGATTGACGTCTCCGACTGTCCCGACCTGCTCCCACCCCTGGCCGTCATGGCGGCCTTCCACGACGGGGCCACCCGCCTGACCAACGCCGCCCGGCTGCGGCTGAAGGAGAGCGACCGGCTGGCCACCGTCAC
>JAAWLY010000018.1 GCA_022798155.1 Lawsonibacter sp.
GCTTCTCACCTACGTGGCCCAGAACCTGGTGGAGCACCCCGAGCAGGTGTCTGTCACTGAGGTCGAGGGCGACGGCGAGACCGTCCTGGAGCTCCGGGTGGCCCCGGAGGACATGGGCAAGGTGATCGGCCGCCAGGGCCGCATCGCCAAGGAGATCCGTGTCCTGATGCGCTCCGCCGCCCAGCGGGCCGGCAAGCGCCTCAGCGTGGACATCGTCGATTAAAACAAGGGCGCAGGGTGATTCCCTGCGCCCTTCCTTTCAAACTGGAGGACTTTGTGGACTGGTCAAACGCACAACTGGCGGAGATTAAATACTACTGCACCAGCACCCGCTGCCGGACCTCCTTCCCCTGCTATCCATTCAGCTTACAAATCGAGACGATCCTGGAGATTCTTTTCTTTTATTCCATCAAGAGGTTTCAAATTAAGGATGTCAAAGAATTTTATCAGACGCTCCGGATTCCAAAGCCCCGTTCGAACGGACTGCGAAATCCGTCTTCCAGGCAGATCGCCCAGGCTCTCAGCCGGATGGAAAATGTCCGGCACATAGAAGACGACTGCTATCAAATCATAGACGCGAATATCGCTTTTTACGCGGACGAACTGGAATATGGATATGAGAAGGGGTTTGTCCAATATTTTCTGGAGGAACAAATATGCTGAAACAATATTTAGAGGTGGGCAAGGTCACCAATGTCCACGGCCTGAACGGCGAGGTGAAGGTCCAGCCTTGGGCAGACTCGCCGGAGTTTCTGTGTCAGTTCAAGACCCTGTATGTGGACGAGGCCCACTTCCCCATAACAGTACAGCGGGCCCGGGTCCACAAGAACATGGTCATTATGAAGTTCGAGGGCCCCACCGACGTGCCCAGCGCTCTATCCCTGCGGGGCGCCACCCTGTATATCGACCGCTCGGACGCCAATCTCCCCCAGGGGACCTTTTTTCTGGCTGACATCTACGGTCTGGATGTCCAGGACGCCGCCACCGGGGAGGTTTTGGGTAAAATTGAGGACGTGCTCACCCTGCCCGCCAACAACGTGTATGTGGTCAAGGGCGGTCCCCGGGAGCTGATGATCCCCGCCGTCTCCCAGTTTATCGCGGAGACCAACGTGGAGGGCGGCTATATCCGGATCAACATGATGGAGGGCCTGTAATGAAGCAGGAATGGAAGGTCCCTTTGCGTGTGGGCGTGGTCCTCTTCGGGCTCTATCTGGCCATCCACTACTGGGAGAAGCTGTCCGCCCTGGCCCTGATGGCGGTGGGGGCAGGTTTCCCGCTGATGCTGGGAGCAGTGATTGCTTACGCCGTCAACATTCTCATGAGCATCTATGAGGGCTGGTACTTTCCAAAATCCCACAGTCGGGCGGTGCTCAAAAGCCGCCGGCCGGTGTGCCTGCTGCTGGCCTACGCCAGCCTGATCGGCATTGTGGTGCTCATTATCCGGATGATCCTGCCCGAACTGGTTCAGAGCGTCACCCTGCTGCTCCAGGAGCTGGTGCCGCTGCTGCAAAAGCTGAGCGTCAAAATCAATGAAAACCAGGGGCAGCTGGCCGCTCTGTCCGGTCTTTTGGCCGCCGACGGCACCGTCAACTGGCAGGAGCTGGCCATTAAGATTGTCAACTTCCTGCTGGCCGGGCTGGGGGACGTGATGGGTTCGCTGGTCTCCCTGGTCTCCGCCACCGTGTCCGCCGCCTTCACCGCCATTGTCAGCGTCATTTTCTCCATCTATCTGCTGATGGGCAAGGAAAACCTGTCCCGGCAGTGCGCCCTGGTACTGAAAACCTACCTGAAACCCGGCTGGTACAGCCGCCTGCTCTACTTTTTAGAAACCCTGCACAACTGCTTCCGCCGCTTTGTGGTGGGCCAGTGTACCGAGGCGGTCATCCTGGGCCTGCTGTGCATGGCGGGCATGCTGCTGTTCCAGTTCCCCTACGCCTCCATGGTGGGGGCCCTCATCGGTTTTACCGCTTTGATCCCCGTAGCCGGCGCCTACATCGGCGCAGGGGTGGGGGCCTTCATGATCTTCACCGTCTCCCCGATCAAAGCCCTGCTGTTCCTGGTGTTCATCTCGGTGCTCCAGCAGCTGGAGGGCAACCTGATCTACCCCAAGGTGGTGGGCTCCTCCATCGGCCTGCCGGGCATCTGGGTACTGGCCGCCGTCACCATCGGCGGGGGCGTGCTGGGCATCGGCGGGATGCTGCTGGCCGTCCCTCTGGCGGCAACGTTTTATCAGATTCTGCGCAGTGACGTGGCAAAACGGAACGCATAACAAAACCCCGCCCGGGAAACCGGACGGGGCAAAATTTTTTAATCCACACAGAACATAGGCCTTGCCTCGTCGAAGAGGTCCACCATACCGCAGTAGTTGAGCACCTCATACTTCCACAACCAGTCCTGCTGCTCCTCGTTTAGCTCCGACTTGGACAAAAACTGCCCGTCGGCGGTGACAAAGCCCACCGGGGTAATGGCGGGCATCACCTCATACAGCTCCGACAGAAACTCCATATACCCGGTGAGGGGCAGGCCGGCAGTCTGGGCGGTGAGCACCCCCAGGAAATTGGGGCTGATGACCACATCCTGCCGCTCCTCAATGTCGTAGTTGGCCCAGAGGAAGAACGGGACGGCGTACTGCCGCATGACCTCTTCCGTGGTGCGCTCCGACAGCTTCTTGCCGTACAGCTCCTCATAGAAAGCGTTGGTCAGGGGAGGCTGGTGGTCGCCGAAAAAGACCACCAGGGTGGGCTCTTCACACTGGCTGTAGTAGGTGATGAGCTCCTCCAGGGCCAGGTCGCTCTCTTTCATCAGGTCCAGGAACTGCTCCGCCGTCCGGTCGGCCGTCTTCAGGTTGGAGGACAGCTTGATGTGCTGGGGCAGGTTGCGCCAGCCCTGGGCATAGCCGCTGTGGTTCTGCATGGTGACATTGAAGAAGAAGGAGCTGTCCTCTTCCTCGGTAGACCGGCAGACCATCTCATAGTCCGACTTGTCGGAGATGTAGCTGCGGATCAGATAGGGGTCTGGGACGTCCTCCTCATACATCTGCCGGTCAAAATCCAGATACTGGTAGGCCAGCACCCGGTTCCAGCCCGAGGATTTATAGGGGTGGAAGGCGGTGGTGGCGTAGCCCTGGCTCCCGGCCAGGGCTGCCAGGGAGGGCATGCCCTCCTCCACGTAGAGCTGATAGGCCACGGTGTGGGGCGGCTGGAACAGACTGGTAAAGCCGGTGAGGTATTCAAACTCGATGGTGGCGGTGCCGCCCCCGGTGACGGAGGAGTACATCCAGCCTTTAATGGTATTTTCTTCCAGGCTGTGGAGGAAGGGGGTGGGGTCCTCTGAGGGGTCCAGACCATCGAAAATAGTCAGGTCGCCAAAGGACTCGTTCATAACAACCACGATATTCACCGGCTTTTTGTCCGGGTCCGCCGGAACACCAGGGTAGTCCTCCAGCAGCCGGAGCACCGTCTCCTGGGAGTAGTCCTGGGGCTTATCTACCGAGGAGTAGCGCAGAGCGATGGAGAAATTGAGCAGAAAGCCGTTGCGCTGGGTCACCCACTGCTGGGTGTATATGTCCAGGGCGGGGAGCATCCCGGTGCAGAAAAAGGCGTAGCAGTAGCAGATCATGGTCCCCCACAGAGCCACCGTTCCCAGGGCAGGGATTTTGGCCCGCTTTTTCTGTGGGACGCAGAACAGCACCAGGGAGAGGTAGGCAGTCAGCAGGATAGCCGCCTGGATGATGTACAGGTCCGCCGAGTAGTCAAAGCCCCCGGCCACATTGGCGGCGGTACGCCAGCCGGTGATGTCCGCCGGAAAGAGAATCCGGCCCCGGAAGCGGAGGACATAGTGGTTTATCAGCCCAAACAAAAAGCACAGTGACGCACCCAGGGCGGCGGAGCGCCGGTTCCGGCCCAGAATCAGCCGCAGGGCGATAAAAATGCAGTAATAGAAGATCATGTTCATCAGCACCTGCCAGGGGGCCAGGTCCTCAAACACGTCGTTCTCATTTAAAATCTCCACCATCCACAGGCACACCCAGGGCCCCAGCAGAAAAACCAGCCGGGAGGCCCACTTGCCCGGGCACTCCTCCAGATCCCGGATCAGGCGCCGGGAGGCGTCATGCAGCAGCGTGCTCATATCGTCAATCGTCCCTCCAATGGGTCAGCAGTCAATGTCTAGCATACCGATTTCAGCGAAAAAAGCAAGAGGATTTGGGAATCTTTAAGAAATTTTTAATTGCTGCTCCCTCTTATTCAGACGCAAATCCCGCTCAAAAGTTCCGCCGGTCCTCCGCTAATCTATATTCATTTTCGGTGAATATTCATTCGCCTTCTTGCCGCTTCATTTTTCTTCGCAAACCGCAAGGCCCGGAATTTTGTCCGCCCAGCGAGAGAAGTTGTATCCTTTTCACACAAAGCCAGCCCATCCTCCTCCTATTTTTGAATAATTATCTATTGACTATGAATATTAATCGGTGTATACTTTTCCACAGTGCCCGTAAAATCGAACCAAGTTATCCCACGTTTGAAAAGGAGTTTTAACAATGAAAAAGATTCTTGCTTTGGCCATGGCAGCGGCCATGGCCCTGTCTATTGCCGCCTGCGGCAATAACAGCGGTTCCAGCTCCAAGAACAACAGCTCCGCCAGCAACCCCGGCGCCTCCTCCAGCGGGCAGGCCGCCACTGGCTCCGCCGGCGGCAGCGCCACCTCTGGACAGACCTCCGGCGGCAATTACGGCTCCTTCACCACCGTGGAGCCCGGCAAGCTGCACATGTCCACCAACGCGGCCTTCCCTCCCTATGAGATGTTAGCCGACGACGGCTCTTTCGAGGGCATCGATGTGGAGGTGGCCTCCGCCATCGCCGACAAGCTGGGCCTGGAGCTGGTGGTGGACGACATGGGCTTTGACGCCGCCCTCACCGCCGTGCAGACCGGCAAAAGCGACATCGCCATGGCCGGTATCACCGTCACCGACGACCGCCTGGAGGTCATGGACTTCTCCGACAGCTACGCCACCGGCATTCAGGTGGTGATCGTCAAGGAGGGCTCCCCCATTGAGACTGTGGACGATTTGTCCAACGCCGAGATGATCGGCTGCCAGGAGACTACCACCGGCTACATCTACTGCTCCGACACCCCGGAGAACGGCGGCTACGGCGAGGACCACGTCACTGCCTATGAGACGGGCGCTGTGGCCGTCATGGCCCTGGTCAACGGCCAGGTGGACGCCGTGGTTATCGACAACGAGCCCGCTAAGGCCTATGTGGCCCAGAACCCCGGCCTGAAGATCCTGGACACCGAGTTTGCCGTGGAGGACTACGCCATCGGCGTGGGCAAGGGCAACACCGACCTGCTCAACGCCATCAACGCCGCTATGGCCGAGCTGAAGTCGGAGGGCACTTTCCAGAATATCGTGGATAAGTATATCACCACTGATTAACCTTAGGGAAGGGCGGCCTTCTGGGCCGCCCTTTCTTCTCACACTCCGATCAAGAAAGGAAGGCCGCCATGATTCAATGGTTTACGTCGCTCGCCCCGCGCCTCCACAGGGCTTTTATTGAGGGCGACCGCTGGAGGCTCTATCTCAAGGGCCTGAGCGCTACGCTGGAAATGACAGTCCTGGCCCTGGGCATCGGGATTGTCCTGGGTGTGCTGGTGGCGGTGGTCCGCACCGCCCACGATCAGCAGCGGCTGGGGCAGCATAACCCTGTTCTGGGCCTTCTGAACGCGGTCTGTCAGGTTTATACCACCATCCTCCGGGGCACCCCTATGATGGTTCAACTGCTGATCTGGGCCTTTGTCATGTTCAAATCCAGCCGCAATATGATTATGGTGGGCACCATCGGCCTGGGCATCAATTCGGGGGCCTATGTGGCGGAGATTGTCCGGGGCGGCCTGATGAGTGTGGACGCGGGCCAGTCGGAGGCGGGCCGCTCCCTGGGCCTGAACTATCTGGACACCATGCGCTTCATTGTCATTCCCCAGGCCTTTAAAAATATCCTGCCCTCCCTGGGGAACGAATTCATCACCCTGTTCAAGGACACCTCTCTGGTCCAGGCCATCGGCGGCGCGGAACTGGCCTACTACGCCAAGACCATCGGCGGCAACACCTTTGACTATATGCCGCCCCTCATCGGCATCGCTATTATGTACTTAGCCGTTGTCATCGTGTTCACCTGGCTCCAGGGCAAGCTGGAAAGGAGGCTGCGCGAAAGTGATCGACGTTAAGCATCTGTCCAAATCCTTCGGGGACCATCTGGTGCTGGACGACATCTCGGAGCACATCGCCCCCGGCGAGAAGGTGGTAGTGATTGGCCCCTCCGGGTCGGGCAAGTCCACCTTCCTGCGCTGTCTCAACCTGCTGGAGACCCCTACCAAGGGGACCATTACCTTTGAGGGCACCGTAATCACCGACCCCAAGGTGAAGATCGACAAGGTGCGCCAGCAGATGGGCATGGTGTTCCAGCACTTCAACCTCTTCCCTAACATGACCATCCGAAAGAACATCACCCTGGCCCCGGTGCGCACTGGCCTGATGAAGCAGGCCGAGGCCGACGAGGCGGCTTCCGCCCTCCTGGAGCGGGTGGGTTTATCCGACAAGGCGGAGGCCTACCCCAACCAGCTCTCCGGTGGACAGAAGCAGCGGATTGCTATCGTCCGGGCCCTGGCCATGCGGCCCAAGGTGATGCTCTTTGACGAGCCCACCTCCGCTCTGGACCCCGAGATGGTGGGCGAGGTGCTGGACGTGATGAAGGAGCTGGCCCAGGAGGGCATGACTATGGTGGTGGTCACCCACGAGATGGGTTTTGCCCGGGAGGTGGGCAGCCGGGTGCTGTTTATGGACGGCGGCCACATTCTGGAGCAGAACACCCCCAAGGAGTTCTTTGACCACCCCCAGAACCCCCGGACCCAACTGTTTTTGTCCAAGGTTCTATAACGGATTTCTCCCCGCATAAGGTCTTTCAGGACCGCCCCGCCCTCGGCGGGACGGTCCTATTTTATGTCTGAGGTGGTATGCGGTGGAGTTTTTATCAAAAATCACAGACGCCCTGTGGAGCCCCTGGCTGCTGGGGCTGTTTCTGGTGACGGGGCTGACATACTCCGTCGGCTCCGGATGGTTTCAAATTTTCGGTTTTGGCACCTGGTGGCGGGCTACGGCGGGCTCGCTGTTCCACCAGCGAAAAAAGCGGGACGGCGGGCTGTCCCCTCTCCAGGCCCTGGCCACCGCCCTGGCCTCCACCATGGGCACCGGTTCCATCGCCGGGGTGGCCGCCGCCCTCACCCTGGGCGGGCCAGGGGCGGTATTCTGGATGTGGGTCTCCGCCCTGCTGGGGATGATGACCTCCTGCGGCGAAAAGCTCCTCGCGGTGAAATACCAGCGCCCCGGCCCTGACGGGAAGCTCCGGGGCGGCCCCATGTACTACATTCGGGACGGGCTGGGCTCCCAAACTCTGGCCGTTTGCTTCTGCCTGGCCTGCGTCCCGGCCACCCTGGCCGGCGGGAACCTGGTCCAGTCCTCCTCCATCGCCTCCGGACTGGAGGCCGCCTACGGCCTGCCCCGGCTCTCTGTGGGCCTTGTCACCGCTCTGCTGGCCGGGCTGGTGATGGTGGGCGGACTGGGACGAATCGCGGCGGTGTCCTCCGCCCTGGTTCCTGTCATGGCCCTGCTCTACCTGGGCAGCGGGGCGGTGGTGCTGGCCTGCCATTGGACCCGAATTCCCCGGGCCCTGGGGATGATTTTCTCCTGCGCGCTCTCCCCCGCCGCCGCCGCGGGGGGCGGTGCGGGCTGGATGGTCGCCCTGCGCTGCGGCGTGGCCCGGGGGGTGTTTACCAACGAGGCCGGCCTGGGCACCTCCGCTATGGCCCACGGGGCCGCCCGGACCGATCATCCCGCCCGACAGGGGATGTGGGGAATATTTGAGGTCTTTTTGTCCACACTGCTGGTATGCACCATCACCGCCCTGGCCATTCTGGTCAGCGGCGTGTGGGCCCCCGGCAGCCCCCAGGAATTGACTGGCGCCCCCCTCACCGCCGCCGCTTTCCGCTCCGTCCTGGGAAGAACGGGGGAGGGAATCGTGGCCCTGTCCCTGCTGCTGTTCGCCTTCTCCTCCATCCTGGGGTGGAGCTATTACGGGGAGCAGTGCCTCTCCTTCTTCTTGGGAAGCAAAAAGGGACGAAAGCACAGGCTTGCCGCCTCGACCCTCTTGTACCGCGCTGTCTTCCTGGCATGTACTCTGGCGGGGGCTGTCTGGGAGCCGGCGGCAGTGTGGCAGCTGGTAGACCTGTGCAACGCGCTGATGGCCCTGCCAAATTTGACGGCTCTGCTCCTCCTTGCACCCCAGGCACTTGCCGATCTCAGGGGATGGAATTCCATGGTCAAACCGCAAAAAATGGAAAAACCCTATTGACAGCTGGAGAAAATATGCCTATCATAAGGACAGAAAATGTGCATTGGCACAAGACAGAAGGAGCGACACATTATGATCTTTGAAAAGCTGGCTGCCCTAATCGCCGAGCAATTTAATGTGGACGTGGACAGCATCACTATGGACACCTCTTTTACTGACGACTTAAATGCCGACTCTGTGGACATTGTGGACCTGTCCATGGCCTTAGAGGAGGAATTCGGCATCGAAGAACTGGGGGAGGACGAGGCCTCTTCCATTGCCACGGTGGGTGATCTGGTCCGCTTCCTCCAAAATAAGATCGACTGACCAAAACGTTTTCGGAACTCCGCCCAGAGCGGAGTTCCAGCTTGTTCAAGGAGTTTATCATGAAAACATTGGAAGAAAAGCTGGCCTATACCTTTCAGGACCCGACCTTGCTGGAAAACGCCCTGACGCACAGCTCCCGGGCCAACGAGAGCCGGGGCAAGCTGCTCAGCAACGAGCGGCTGGAATTTTTAGGGGACTCCATCCTGGGCATGGTGGTGGCCGACCATCTGTACCGCAACCACCCCGACCTGCCCGAGGGGGACCTCACCCGCACCCGGGCCGCCCTGGTGTGTGAAGAGAGCTTGGTAGAGGTGGCCCAGGAGCTGAACCTGGGGGAGTACCTCCGACTGGGCAAGGGGGAGAACTCCGGCGGCGGCCGGGAGCGGCCCTCCATCCAGGCCGACGCGGTAGAGGCTGTCCTGGCCGCCATCTATCTGGACGGCGGCATTGGCTCGGCCCGAAAGTTTATCCAGAAATTTATCCTCAGCCGGGAGGTAGCCGGCCTGACCAAGCCCCGTGACCACAAGACCGCCCTCCAGGAGCTGGTCCAGCGGGAGAGCGGACAGGTTCTCCAATACCGCCTGGTGGGCGAGGAGGGCCCCGACCACAACAAGCGCTTTTTCGTAGAGGTCACCTTAAACGGCGCCGCCCTGGGCTCCGGCTCCGGCCGGAGCAAGAAGGAGGCGGAGCAGATGGCTGCTGCCGCCGCTATTGAAACGCTGTCAAAGTAAAAAAGCTCCCCAAGCGGTAGCCGCCTTTGCAAAGAAGCTTGAAGCGGTCCAAAGGAAATAAGCACCACAGGAGCCGGGGCATAGCGCCCCGGCCCTTTTTTATTTGGCGGCATTCTGTTCAGCTTAACACCTGGAGCGGGACTTGCTATATCCCCCAGGGGTGTCCGGTTTATAGGACCCCATGACCTAAAAATTTCCCCTTATTTTTCCCTAGGACTTGTTTGAAAAATGCCAACATGCCCAAACGTCGGCTCTTTTTCGCCGTTGGGCACATTTCCATTTTTCAAACAGCGCCTAAGCTGATTTACAAGTATTTACGCGATATGCCGAAGCAAAGCCTACTGCCGTTTACGGGCATTTACTGTTATTACCACGAAAAGGAAATCTTAACTTTTTATGAATTGAGCCATTTTCCTCTTGCCGAAGGAAGTCGAACCGGGTATACTTGTAGGGAATGAAATCTGGGAGGGGACTCCTTTGGAAGAACGATTTATCAACCTGTCCCATCAGTCAGGCGGCCATCGGGAGGCCTCTCACCGGGGAGCCCCGTCTCCCAAGCGGCCCAAGCGTGGCCGCTCTGCGGCGGTGGCGGTACTGATGGGCTTTTATAAAGTACTGGTAGTCGTCTCGGTCATCATTGTGGCGGGATATGTGGGCTTTTCCATCATGGTAAAGGCACCGGAGCAGGCCGGGACAACGCCCCCCTCTCAGGCTGGGAGCAAGCTGGGGAGCGACGGCGGGGGAGCAGACGCCGCAGACCCCAACACCGGCACAAACAGCGGCCTCACGCCTCGGAAGGGGGTCTATAATATCCTTCTGGCGGCCACCGACGCCGAGGGCTACCGCACTGACATCATGATGGTGATGTGCTACGACACGGTTGAGCAGACTGTCGGCGTGGTCTCCGTCCCCCGCGACACCCTGGTGGCCCGAGACACCGGCAATCCCCACCTGGTATACGGCAAGGGCGGGGTGGAGCAGCGGGTAAAAGACATCGCCAACATGCTGGGCGTCCCTATTGACTACTACATTCAGGTAAACATCCAGGGTTTTATCACTTTGGTGGACTATTTGGATGGGGTCGACTTCTACATCCCCTGCAGCATGGACTACGACGACCCCACCCCGGGCCAGAACCTGCATATCCACTACCAGGAGGGGATGCGGCACCTCACAGGCCAGCAGGCCATGGAGGTAGCCCGATTCCGGAAGAACAACGACGGCAGCGGCTACTCCGACGTGGGTCGCACCCAGACCCAGCAGGGGCTGCTGGTGGCCCTGGCGAAAAAAGTGCTGTCCTGGGGCAACATCACCAAAATCAATGGCTTTGTGGAAATTTTCAACCAGAACGTGACCACCGACCTGTCCCTGAACGACATGCTCTACTTCGCCAGTCAGGCCATCAACCTGGACCCCTCCACCGGCGTGGAGACGGCCACCCTGGAGGGCAACGGCTTCGGGCTGTATAACGGCTACCGGTACTGCTACGAGTTGGACCCGGAGACCACCCTGAATACCGTCAACCGGCTGATTAACCCCTATAACCGGGACCTGACGCTGGCGGACATGAACCTGGCCAAGGCGGACAGCTACCACAACTGACAAAGACCCCGCGGTTTCAAGGCTTAATCGTGACAATGCCCTTGATGATGATACCAAGTACAAAAACGATATATAGGGCCGGATGCGCCAAAGGTTTTGGAGGAACATCATTCTGGCGTTTACAATCGGATGCTTCTCTTTGTCGAACTGTGGAAACATCTCGCTGAACTTGATGCCGCCTGTCATGAGCGCATGGATTTCCTTATCCCGGCCATGGCAGAGCGGGGAGGCGTGACCGAAGCCCTGAAAGCATCCAATCAAATGGAATGGGTAGGCCGTATGAATAATATCCGCAACCGGGCAGAAGAAATCATACTCCATGAATTGGTCTACGCATAAAATTTATTACGGGGAGTGGCTGTGCTCATGGAGCATAGCCACTCCCCGTTTTTTACTCTGTTTCTATGTATTCAATTTCCTCATCCCGACACCAACGAATGGCGATCTCACGATACGCCGCCGGCGCCCATGCACTTGCGCTCCAGCACCAGGGGCCGGATCCCCTGACGGCAGAGATAATAAGCTGTGGCGCTGCCCGCATTCCCTCCGCCGATGATAACAACGTCAGCAAACAAGCATACTTTAAAACACGCTTCGGCTCATTCTGGTCATCCGGGAGAGGGCACGCTGATCCGGCACGGTCTGTCCGGCGGGGCACACCATCCCTCCTCCGATGCATACAATAAATCAGAAACCCACCGCCCCGCCGGGCGGTTCTTGGAGGTATTTATGAAACATGAGCTGAACATCTGGGTGGTGGGTGGCGACCTGCGGCAGGAAAAGCTCGCCCAGCTTCTGGCCCAGGACGGCCACACCGTTCACACCTACGCCCTGGACCAGCCCCAAGGACACATCCCTGGACTGACCGCTGAAGCCAGCCTGGACCGGGTAGATAAGGCCGACTGCGTTGTCCTCCCCCTCACCATCACTGGTGGGGACGGGCTGCTCAATGCCCCCCTCTCCCCCGACCACCAGCCCCTCACCCCCATTCTGGACCGGCTCTCCCCCCGGCAGTTTCTCTGCGGCGGGCGGGTGGACCAGGCGACCGCGGAGCTGGCCCAGGAACGGGGTCTCACTATCCACGACTATTTCGCCAGGGAGGAGCTGGCAGTAGCCAACGCCGTCCCCACGGCGGAGGGGGCTGTCCAGCTGGCCATGGAGCACCTTCCCATCACTATCCACGGCTCCAAGGCGCTGGTTGTCGGCTTTGGCCGGGTAGGACGGCTCACCGCCCAGCGCTTCCAGGCTCTGGGGGCCCGGGTGAGCGTAGCCGCGCGGAAATATGAGCAGCTGGCTTGGGCCCAGGCCATGGGCTTCGGCGGAGAACACCTGGCCCACCTCAAAGGCTGGCTGTGCTGCTACGACCTGATTGTCAACACTGTCCCCGCCCGGGTACTGGGCCGGGAGGAGTTGGAGGATGTCAGGCCCGACTGTCTCATCCTGGACCTGGCCTCCAAACCGGGAGGCGTGGACCTACACACCGCCGGTGAGCTGGGTCTCACAGTGGTCTGGGCCCTCTCCCTCCCCGGCAAGGTGGCCCCGGTGACGGCGGGTGCCGCTATCCGGGACACCATCTATAACATGCTGCGAGAAATTGGGATGTGACGTGTTCTTTCTTTTTTAAAAAAAGAAAGAACCAAAGGAAAAAATTTTGGAAAAACTTCGTTTTTCCTCCACTTATATGGGAAAGGAATGGTTTTCTTGGAGGATAAAACTGTAGGATTCGCGGTATGCGGGTCCTTCTGCACACACGCCAAGGCTATGGAGGCCCTGGAACGGGTAAAGGCCCGTTTCGTCCGGGTGGTGCCCATTGTCTCAGAGGTGGTGGCCGGTACCGACACCCGTTTCGGCAAGGCCCACGACCTGATGCGGGAGATGGAGCGTATCTGCGACTGCCGGGTCATCGACAGCGTGAAGGGGGCGGAGCCCATCGGGCCCAAGAAGCTCCTTGACCTGCTCATCATCTGCCCCTGCACCGGAAACACTTTGGGCAAGCTGGCCGCCGGGGTTACCGACACCAGCGTCACCATGGCGGCCAAGGCCCATCTGCGCAACCAGCGTCCCCTGCTCATCGCCCCCTCCACCAACGACGGCCTTGCCGCCTCCGCCGCCAGCATCGGCGCCCTGCTGCCCCGGAAATACATCTACTTTGTCCCCTTCGGACAGGACGACTGCGAGAACAAGCCCACCTCCCTGGTGGCCGACTTCTCCCTGGTAGCCGACGCCGCTCAGGCCGCCCTGGAGGGCCGGCAGCTCCAGCCGCTACTGCTGCGGGCATAAACGCAAAAAGCTCTGTGATGGTCTGGATATCACTCTGGGAGAGTTTTTCTCTACGCCGGCTTTTGACAGCCTGGAACAGGAAATAAAATAGGACAAAAATACTCCGCCTGTCTTTCTGACAAGCGGAGTATTTTTTTACTTGCCGCAGAAGTCCTTGGCGACCTCTGTTATGTGCTCGGCGGACAGCCCGAACTGTTTCAGCAGGGCGGCGGCGGGGCCGGAGTGGCCGAACTCGTCGTTGACGCCGATGCGCCGCACGGGAGTGGGCCACTTCTCGCTGAGCAGGGAGCAGACGGCCTCGCCCAGACCGCCGATAACACTGTGCTCCTCGCAGGTGATGACCTTGCCGCACTCCTTCGCGGCTTTCAGCACCAGCTCCTCGTCCAGGGGCTTGATGGTACACAGGTTAATCACCCGGGCGGAGATGCCAGCCTCCTTCAGGGTCTTGCCGGCTGTGACAGCCTCGTTGACCAGCAGGCCGTTGGCGATGATGGCCACATCATTGCCCTCCTGAAGGACCTCGCCCTTGCCGATCTCAAACTTGAAATTGGCCTCGTCATGGAAGACGGGCACAGCCAGCCGGCCAAAGCGGAGATAGACCGGCCCCTGGTGCTCATAGGCGGCCTTGACGGCGGCTCTGGCCTCCACGTCGTCGGCGGGGGACATGACCACCATGCCAGGGATGGACCGCATCAGGGCGAAGTCCTCACAGCACTGGTGGGAGGCGCCGTCCTCCCCCACGGAGATGCCGCCATGGGTGGCGCCAATCTTCACGTTGAGGTGGGGGTAGCCGATGGAGTTGCGCACCTGCTCAAAGGCCCGACCAGCGGCGAACATGGCGAAGCTGGAGGCGAAAGGCACCAGGCCCATGGCCGCCGCCCCGGCGGCCACCGCCATCATGTTGCCCTCGGCGATGCCGCAGTTGAAGTGGCGGTTAGGGAAAGCCTTTTTAAAGACCACTGACTTGGTGGCGCCGGCCAGGTCGGCGTCGAAGACCACCAGGTCCTCATGCTCCGCGCCCAGGGCGGCCAGGGCCGCGCCGTAGCTGTCCCGCGTGGCGATTTTCTTCACATCCGCCATCTTACATCGCCTCCACTTCTGCCAGCTGAGCTTTCAGCTCATCCATGGCGATTTTATACTCCTCGTCGTTGGGGGCCTTTCCGTGCCAGCCCACCTGGTTCTCCATATAGCTGACCCCTCTGCCCTTGACGGTGGTCATCACAATGGCAGTGGGAACCCCTTTGGTCTCCCGGGCCTTGGCAAAAGCGGCCTCCATCTGGTTAAAGTCGTGGCCGTCGATCTCCACAACCGCCCAACCGAAGGCTTTCAGCTTGTCCACGATGGGATAGGGGCTCATCACGTCCTCCACCTTGCCGTCAATCTGCAGGCCGTTGTTGTCGATAACGGCGCACAGGTTGTCCAGCTTGTACTGGTGGGCAAACATGAAGGCCTCCCAGGGCTGGCCCTCCTCAATCTCGCCGTCCCCCAGCAGGGCGTAGACCCGGCAGGTCCTCCCCTGGTGTTTGGCGGCCAGAGCCATGCCCGCGGCGGCGGAGATGCCCTGCCCCAGGGAGCCGGTGGACATGTCCACACCGGGGATGGTATTCATGTTGGGGTGGCCCTGGAGGTAGCTGTCGATGTGCCGCAGGGTGGGCAGGTCGGCCACGGGGAAGAAGCCCCGCTCCGCCAGAGCGGCGTACAGGCCGGGGGCGGTGTGGCCCTTGGACAGGACGAACCGGTCCCGGTCCTCCCACTTGGGATTTTTCGGGTCGATGTTCATCTCTTTAAAATAGAGATACGTGAACATATCAGCGGCGGACAGGCTTCCGCCGGGATGGCCGGCCTTGGCCCCATGGGTCCCCTCGATGACACCCATGCGCACCTTGCAGGCCGCAGCCATCAGCTGCTTCTTTTCAGTGGCTGTCATAACGCTCTCCTTCTATGTAAAATTTTTACCGGTTTTGCTGACGTCTATTATAAAACAGTCTTGGGGAAATTACAAGAAGGAAAACAGCCGAAACGGTAAAACAGCGGGCCGGTTTCCCGGCCCGCTCCCTATCAGTTTACCCTGCCCAATTTTCAACTGTGAGATTTGGCACCCGCTCAAATTCACGAACATTGTTTGTCACAAGGATCACTCCCTCCGCCCGCGCATGTCCGGCAATCAGCATATCCAGCGGGCCAATCGGCGTTCCTTTGCTCTGCAGATACGCTCTGATCTCTCCGTATTCTGACGCGGCATCCGACGCAAAAGGCAGGATGCTCAGCGGAGCCAAAAAGCGAAGCAGCGCCTGCTCATTTTTTGCCGGGTTTGAGCTGTGCTTCATCCCATATTCCAGCTCAGCCAATGTGACAGCCGAAATACATACTCCACGGTGAAACTTTTCTTTCAGCTGCTGAAGCACTTTATCCGGCTTTTTCTTCATCACATAAATGCAGATATTTGTATCCAGCATATAGGTCATAGGGCTTCCCTCTCCCTTTGGGCCCCCTGGTCCCGTCCATTTTCAAAAATGTCGCTGGTAAACTCATCCAGCCCATCTAAAAATGTCTGCCACAAAGACTCTTTCGGGACCAGAAGAATCGCCTCCCCAAGCTGCTGAACAACCACCTCGTCCACATCAAAACGATATTTCTTGGGCAGACGCACCGCTTGACTTCTTCCATTTTCAAATACTTTTGCTGTTTCCATTTCAGCTACCTCCTTTACTATAGTATATACCACGATATATATTATATGTCAAGCGGCAGATAAAACAGCGGGCCGGTTTCCCGACCCGCTGTTCAGAATCGCTGGCGTTTGTTAGTTCTCTGCCCCGGCATAGTAAATGCCCACGGTCACCTGCGCGTCTGGGTCCGCGTTTTCTTCCACATTCACGCTCCCAAAAACCTCGCTAAACGCGATGTCCTCGAACACCTGAGCGCCCAAGCTGTCATCCTGGTCCTCGTTGGTGGTGGTCACGCCGCCGAACCAGTTGTAGGTGCCGTCCTCATCCAGCTTGCCCACGTCCGCAGTCATCGTCCACTCGTCGATGGTCCCGTCCACGGTCACGCTGATCTTGCTGCCCTCGGCCACGTCCTCATAGACATAGTGCTGCTCTCGGGCCAGCGCGTCGGTGATATCGGCCACGTCTTTGCCGTCCACCATCAGGACGGCCCGGCCGTCCCGGTTCTCCAGCCGTGCTTTGGGGATGGAAATCACAGACACCTTTTCCCCGTCCTCCGTGGTCAAATCCATCCGGTACTGGTCCACCTGAACGGCATTTCTCAGGGTGAGCCAAAACTCCTGGGTGGCTTCCGGATTGGCGGCGGCCACGCTGACCACCATCATGGCCACAGCGGCGGCGCAGACAAGGGCGGTGCGCAGGGGGCGGATACGTTTCTTATTCGTTTTGTCAGTCATGGCGATAATCTCCTCAATTTTATCCTCGGGAGCGGTGAGCTCCCGGCAGGCTTCACGGTACAGTTTCGGGTCGAACATAGACAGATTCCTCCTTTTCCTCGGTCAGTGCCTGGCGCAGCCGGCCCCTCGCCCGGAGCAGCCAGGTCTGCACGGTGGACACGTTGGCTCTCATGGCGGCGGCAGTCTCGGCCACGGACAGCCCCTCGTAGTAGTACAGGTAGACGGCCAGGCGGTATTTGGGCTCCAGCGCCATCACTGCCTCCAGCACCTCGGCCTTAGCCGGGTCCTCCGGGACGGCGGTCTCCCGCCACTCCTCCATGGGGACGGAGGTCCGCCGCCAGAAAGAACGCAGCAGCCTGCGGCTCTCGTTCACCGCCACCCGCAAAATCCAGTGCTTTATGTGCTCCTCGCTCTCAAAGTCTTTTTTGCACTCGTACAGCCGTAAAAGCACCGTCTGCATCACATCCTCGGCGTCCTGGGGATTGTCCAGCGCGTGATAGGCCACCCGGTAGATGGTGTCTCCATAGGTCCGCGCCGCCTGGGCAAACGCCTCGTCGGTCACCGCCGCTCACCTCCTTGGAAATCTGTTCTGGAAAGGCCTTTCATAAGGTAATATCCATGAGCGCGGGGAAAAATCTCAGAGAAACAAAAAATTTTCAGGCCCGCCGCGGACGCGGCGGGCCTGTATTTATGACAGCAGAATCCGGTCGTTGTCCAAGTCCTCGCCCACCTTGGCCTTGAACTTCTCCAGCAAATCGTTGACGGTCATGTTCTTCCGCTCCTCCCCCTGAACATCCAGCACAATCCGTCCGCTATCCATCATCAGGGTGCGGTTTCCCAGCTCCAGGGCCTGGTGCATGTTGTGGGTGACCATCATGGTGGTGATGTTGTGCTCCGCCACCACCTCCCGGGTAATTTTCAGCACCTTCTCCGCCGTGCCCGGGTCCAGGGCGGCGGTGTGCTCGTCCAGCAGGAGGATTTTCGGGGGCACCATGGTAGCCATAAGCAGGGTCAGCGCCTGGCGCTGCCCGCCGGACAGCAGGCCCACCGGCTGCTTCATCCGCTCCTCCAGGCCCATATCCAGCCGGGCCAGCTGGTCCCGAAAGAATTTTCGGTCCGCCTTGCCGGTGCGGCTGAAATAGGCGTGCTGATGCTTGCTGGTGCGCAGATAGGCCAGCGCCAGATTCTCCTCAATGGTCATATGGGGGGCGGTACCCTTCATGGGGTCCTGGAACAGCCGGCCCAGCTCCCGGCTGCGCTTGTACTCCGGCTTGAAGGTGATGTCCTCCCCGTTCAGCACCACAGACCCCCGGTCCGGGAAGAACACCCCGGCGACAGCGTGGAACAAGGTAGACTTGCCCGCCCCGTTGGAGCCCACCACCGTGACAAAGTCCCCAGGCAGCAGGTGGAGATTTACCCCGTCCAGGGCCTTTTTCTCGTTGACGGTGCCGGGGTTGAAGGTCTTGGCGATGTTAATCAGCTTCAGCATTGCGCGCCCTCCTTCCGCTGGAGCAGCTTCTGCCGCTGGATGGCGATGAGCTTCCGCCCCTGGGGCATGGCGATGGCCACCGCCACAATGAGGGCGGACACCAGCTTAAAGCACTCGGTGGGCACGTTGGCCGCCAGTGCCACGGCGATGATGATGCGGTAGATGCAGGAGCCCACGATTACCCCCAAAATCCGCAGGCCGATGGAGAGCCGGCCAAACATGGTCTCGCCGATGATCAGGGAGGCCAGCGCCACCGTCACCATGCCGGTACCCAGGTTGATGTCGCAGCTCTTGTTCACCAGCCCGGTGAGACAGCCGGCCAGCCCTGTCAGGGAGTTGGCCACGCACAGGCCCACGGTGATAGTGAAGGCGGGATTGATGGAAGAGGCCCGGACCATGTCGGCGTTGTCCCCAGTGGCCCGGATGGACAGGCCCAGCCGGGTGCGGAAGAAAAGCGCCACCAGCACCGCAATCACTGCCAGGATCACGCTGAGTACAATCAGGGTACTCCAGTCGGTCCACGCCTTGGCCTCGCTCAGCCCTTTAGTCAGAGAGAGGAGGGTGTCACTGCCGAAGATGGACAGGTTGGAGGACCAGCCCATCACCGCCAGGTTGACGGTGTACAGCCCCGTATTGACGATAATCCCCGCAAGGATGCTCTCCACCCCCAGTTTGGTCTGGAGGAAAGCGGTCACAAAGCCGGACAGCACCCCCGCCAGCATGGCGGCGGGGAGGGCCAGGAAGGGGTGACCTGCCAGGGTGACGGTGGCCCCTACCGCAAAGCCCAGGGTGTAGCAGCCGTCGGTGGACAGATCGGCGATGTTCAAAATGGAGAAGCTGATGAACAGCGCCAGTGCCACCAGGGAGTAGATGGCCCCCATCTCCAGGGCAGTGCGCAGGGTCACGACGGATAGCAGCATGATTCATGCCTCCTAAACGCTTTTGCAGGGGCGGCCTGTGGCCGCCCGCTGCAATCCATTGTTTTCTTAAAGGGTGGGCGGCCACAGGCCGCCCCAACGGGTCTCAGAAGCTCTGCTGGGTGGTGGTCTCCACAACCTTGATGCCCAGGGCGGAGAAAGCGGTCTTGATCTGCTCCAGATCCATACCGATGGCGGCGCAGGTCTCGGTATTGATGGTGGCACTCTCGCCGGTCATGATGCGCACAGGGGTGGAGGCGGGGTCGGCGCCATTGACCAGCAGGTCGGCCACCATCTGAGCGGTCTCCTGTCCCAGCTGGACATAGTCCACACCGTAGCCGCAGAAGGCGCCGTTGAGGGCGAAGGAGTCGGCGCCGCCGTAGTGGGGGATCTTCGCGTCCTGGAGCTTC
>JAAWLY010000019.1 GCA_022798155.1 Lawsonibacter sp.
GGCGATGGCCACGATGCGGCCCAGCACCTCCAGGTGCTCCTCGCCCTTGGCGGCGATGCCCACCACCAGCTTGACCTTGTCGCCGTTCCAGTCGATGCCTTCGGGATAGGTCATGACCACAACGCCGGTGCGCTTGATGAGGGGTTTCACATCGTTGGTGCCGTGGGGGATGGCCACGTGGCTGCCGATGGCCACTGAGAAGCTGGCCTCCCGGTCCAGCATTCCCTGGATATAGGCCTCGTCCACATAGCCGCTTTCCACCATCAGCCGTCCGCAGGCCTTAATCGCTTCCTCGGGGGTGACGGGGGCGCAGTTCAGCACGATGTTCTTCCGCTCAAGGAGGGTGTCGCCGGCAGGGGCGGCCTCTTCCGCCTTGGGGGCCTCCACAGGGGCGGGCGCGGGGGCGGCGGAGCCCTTCCGAGCCTCCAGCAGCTCGTTGACCAGAGCGTCGTACTCCGGTGCGCCCATAAAGTTATGGATGGGGATGATCCGCGCCTGGGGAGCCCGCTGGGCGGCCCGCCCGGAAAGCTCGTGGTGGGTGACCACAATCTGACAGTCCCCGGGAATCTCAGACACAGGGTGGTGAATCACTTCAATGCCAGTGATGCCCGCGTCCTTCAGCTTGTTGCGCAGCATGGTGGCCCCCATGGCGGAGGAGCCCATGCCCGCGTCGCAGGCGAAGACGATCTTTTTCACCGCTTTGATGTCCACAGAAGCGCCGGTGGAGGATTCCACAGGGGCCTGGCCTTTGGAAGCGGCCTTACTGGCGGCCACCTGCGCCTGCGCCTCAGCCAAGCTGGCATCCTTGCCGAAGAACTTCAGCAGGAATACCGAGATGGCGAAGCTGACCGCCGCGGCCACAGCGATACCGGCGATGTTGGCGAAATAGCTGCCCCTGGGGGTGAGCATCAGCTCGGCAATAATGCTTCCAGGGGAGGCGGGGCCGGACAGACCGCCGCCCAGCAGATTCAGGGTGAAGATACCGCAGACGTTGCCCACCATGGGGCCCAGGATAACGATGGGGTTCATCAGGACATAGGGGAAGTAAATCTCGTGGATGCCGCCCACAAACTGGATAATGGCGGCGGCGCCGGCGGAGGAGCGGGTTTCGCCCTTGCCGGCCACACAGTAGGCCAGCAGCAGCCCCAGGCCGGGGCCGGGGTTGGACTCAATCATGTAGAGGATGGACTTGCCCACCTCTCCAGCGGCCCGGAGGGCCTCCACCTGTTCGGTGCCAATGGGGGTAAAGACGCCGTGGTTGATGGCGTTGTTCAGGAAGAGCACCTTGGCCGGTTCCACCAGCACGGCGGTGAGAGGCAGCAGGCCCCGCTCCACCAGGAAGCCCACGCCCTTGCCCAGCCAGTCGGTGAGGACAACGCAGGTGGGACCGATGGCAAAGATAGACAGGATGGCCAGCAGGCCGCCGATGATGCCCACCGAGAAGTTGTTGACCACCATCTCAAAGCCGGCGGGGACATGGCCCTCCATCTTCTCGTCAAACTTTTTGATGCACCAGCCGCCCAGGGGACCGCAGATCATGGCCCCGATGAACATAGTGCTGCTGGTGGAAGAGATGGCGCCCAGCGCGGCCAGCGCGCCGGCCACTGCGCCCTTCTGTCCGCCCACCATCTTGCCGCCGGTGTAGGCGATCAAAATGGGCAGCAGGTAGGAGAGCATGGGGCTTACCATCTGGGCGATGGTGGCGTTGGGGAACCAGCCCGCCTCAATAAACAGGGCGGCGATCAGGCCCCAGGCGATGAAGGCCCCGATGTTTGGCATAACCATGCCGCTGAGGAAGCGCCCGAATTTCTGTACGCGTTCTTTCACGGATGTATCTCCTTTCCAATGTAGGGGGGAAGCGCTGTCTGTAGGGGCGGGTATTACCTGTCCGGCAGCCTCATAGGCCGGTTTGGCGAACGGATGATATCCGCCCCTACAGGGCAGGTTACTTGTTAACGGTGGCTTTCAGATAGCCCTCCACGCCGGAGGCGGTGGACAGGCCCATGGCCTCCTCGGCGATGCGGCGGAAGTCCTTTTCGTGCCAGCGGTGAATCTGGGCCCGGGAGGCCAGTACTGAGGCGGAGCTGACCGAGAACTCGTCCAGCCCCCAGCACATCAGCAGGGGGATCAGCCCCGGATCGGCGGCGGCCTCGCCGCACATCCCTACCGGGATACCCGCCCGCTTTCCGGCGGTAATGATACTCCGGATGGAGCGGAGTACGGCAGGCTGGAAGGGGGTGTACAGCTTGGCGACCTGGGCGTTGCCCCGGTCCACCGCCATGGTATACTGGGTCAGGTCGTTGGTGCCGATGGAGAAAAAGTCGCACTCCTGAGCCAGCAGATCGGCGATAAGGGCGGCGGCGGGGGTTTCGATCATGGCGCCCAAAGCGATGTCCTTGTCATAGGGGATATTGGCCTCGGCCAACTCCTTCTTGCAGGTTTCCAGCAACTCTCTGGCGCTCCGGACCTCCTCTACGCAGGTGACCAGGGGGAGCATAATTTTAATGTTCTTTTCCTCCGCCCCCGCCCGGAGCAGGGCTCGAAGCTGAACCTTGTACAACTCTGGGCGGTCCAGGCAGTAGCGGATGGCCCGGTGGCCCAAGAAGGGGTTTTCCTCCTTGTCCATGCCCAGGTAGTCGATGGCCTTGTCGCCCCCCACGTCCAGGGTACGGATAATCACTTCCTTGCCCGCCATGGTCTTGGACACGGCGTGATAGGCCTCGTACTGTACTGTCTCGTCGGGGAGGCTGGTGCGGTCCATAAACAGGAACTCGGTGCGGAACAAGCCAATCCCCTCCGCCCCCGACTGAGCGGCCGTTTCCGCCTCGGCGGCGGAGCCGATATTGGCGTACAGGTGGTAGTACTTGCCGTCGGCGTCGGCGGTGGGCTGGTTCCGATAGACTTCAAGGGCGGACATCTTCTCCTGGTAGTCTTTCTGCTTGGCCAGATACTCGCCCCGGGTGCGGGCGTCGGGGCTGAGGACCACCAAGCCCTCGCCGCCGTCCACAATGAGGCCGTCGCCGTCTTTGACAAGCTCCAGGGCCTTGGGGATGCTGAGCACGGCAGGGAGCTGGAGGGCACGGGCCAAAATGGCGGAATGGCTGGTGCGGCCGCCGGTCTCGGTGACAATTCCCACCACATTTTCCCGGTTCAGCCCCACCGTCATGGAGGGGGTAAGGTCCCGGGCCACCAGAATAGTGCCGGCGGGCAGGCGGCTCAGGTCGGTGCCCGCCACTCCCAGCAGGATGGACAGCAGCCGGGCGCGGATGTCACGCACATCGGTAGCCCGCTGGCGCATCAGCTCATCGTCTACCCCGGCGAACATATCAGCGTACATGGTGCAGATGGCGTCAGCGGCGCCTTCGGCGCAGGAGCCGCCGTCGATGGCCTCCTGCATCTGAGAGAGCATAAAGGGGTCGGCCAGCATGGTGATCTGGCCAGTGAGGATCTCCGCCTCCTTGGGGCCGGTCTGCTCCCGGATGTGGTCGGCCATGGCGGCAGTGCGGGTGTTGAACTCCTCAATGGCCCCCTGAAGGCGGGCTTTTTCCGCCTCCTTGCCGGAGTATGGGACGGAGGAGTAGTCCAGACTCTCCTCCCGCACACAGACGGCGCGGCCTAGGCCGACGCCGTCTGAAGCGTTGATTCCCTTCAGAATCATGGCGCTCCTCCTCTTACAGATCGCCCAGGCCGGACTCCACCAGCTTGACGGCGGCGTCCAGGGCCTCGGCTTCCTGTGCGCCCTCGCAGCGGATCTCGATCTCGCTGTCCATCTTGATGCAGGAGGCCATCAGATTCATAATGCTCTTGGCGTTGATGGTTTTCTCGCCGAAGATGATGGTGACGGTGCTGTCGAACTTGCCCATTTCAGACACGAACAGCTGGGCGGGACGCATATGCAGACCCTGAGGATTGATGACTTTGACTTTTTTGGATACCATAGTGAATACATCCTTTCTAGTTGTTTATTATCTCATACTGCGAAGCCACAGTATTTAGAGAACAAGGTTATACCGCGATAACGTCGGTGTCGTCCAGATACTTCCGCTCGGGCATCTGGTCGGTGATGATCCGCGCCCCGTTCAGGGGCAGGATGGTGGCGGCGGTGACCCGGCCGAACTTGCTGGAATCGGCCAGCATATACACCGACTGCGCCCGGGCGGCAGCCAGGGATTTCAGGGCGGCCGCCTCCGGGTCTGGGGTGGTGAAGCCCTGGCTGACGCTGATGCCGCTGGTGCCCAGAAAGACCTTGGTAAAGTTGTAGCGCCGGATGGCCTGTAGAGCCTCTGCCCCCACAATATCCACCGTCCCCGGCTTCAGCGTTCCGCCCAAGACGTAAACCCGCCGCTCATGGGCGGAGAGCATCCCGGCCATGTCGATGCTGCTGGTGATAAACAAGGCTTTGGAGTCCTTTAAATGATTAGCCATGTGAAGGGCGGTGGTACCTGTGTCCAGATAGACCACATCGTCGTCGCTGACCAGGGAGGCGGCGTAGCGGGCGATGCGCTCCTTTTCTCTGGTGTAGCGCTGCTTGGTGGCCAAATCGGGCTCCCGGGCCAGAAACTCCTCCTCCTCCAGGCTGGTGGCGCCGCCATGGATCTTCACCAGCCTGCCCTGGCGGGCCAGGGCGTTCAGATCCCGACGGATGGTGGCCTCGGAGGCTCCGGTGGTCTGGCAGAGGTCTGTCACGCTGACAGTTTGATGCTGGGATATCTGTTGTAAAATTGCCCGCGCCCGCTGTTCAGCCAGCATGTCTCCCACTCCATTCTGAGCGAAAATGAATTATTGATTGATTTTGACTAAAATAATCCTAGCATAGCGGAGAGAGAAAGTCAACAGATTTGCGGCGATTTTTCTGCACAAAAAAGAGAACTTGTTTTTGTGCATAGTGCAATAAAGCAGATGGAATTCCGGAAAAATAGCGGAAAATAGCGGATTTTATCCCTCTGTTACAAAACAGACACTCAGCCCAAACAGAGCGAAAGACACTGGCGGAGCCAAACCTTCCGCCGGTCGCAACAGCCAAAGATTTGCCCTTCTCACAGCAAAACAATCAAAAACGTGCAAAATCACTTTTTTGGGTGGCGGAGGGAGGGGATATTTCAGCGCTTTGCGCCTTGATATTGGTCTGTGCATCGTTTATACTTTTCCACAAGGGAACACCGGACAACCAAAAAATCTAAATATAAAGGAAGGGAAAAACATGAAACAGGCAATTATGATCGGTGCCGGCAACATCGGCCGGGGCTTTATCGGCGCCTTGCTGGAGAAGAGCGGCTACCACGTCACCTTCGCCGACGTAGCGGAGAACCTGATCGCCGCCATCAACCAGCACAGGAGCTACACCGTCCACATCCAGGACAAGGAGTGCGCGGAGTGGACCGTTACCAACATCAGCGGCATCTCCTCCGCCAACCAGGAGCTGGTGGACGCCATTGCCGGGGACTGCGAGCTCATCACCACCGCCGTAGGCCTGCGCATCCTGCCCATCGTGGCCAAGCCCATCGCCGCCGGCATCAAGGCTAGAAAGGCGGCCGGGAGCACCCAGATCCTGAATGTGGTGGCCTGCGAGAACGCCATTCGGGGCACCAGCCAGCTGCGGGACGCCGTCTGCGCCCAGCTGAATGAGGAGGAGCTGGCCTATGTTAAGGAGTATGTGGGCTTTGCCGACTGCGCCGTGGACCGCATCGTGCCCAAGGCCAGCTTTGATAACCCGCTGGACGTGGCGGTGGAGCAGTACACCGAGTGGGACGTGGAGAAAGCCGGCTGGAAGGGCGAGCGGCCCGATATCCAGGGCCTGGGCTGGGTGGACAACCTGGACGCCTATCTGGAGCGCAAGCTGTTCACACTGAATAGTGGGCACGCCGTCTGCGCTTACCTGGGTACGCTGAGAGGACACAAGACCATTGTGGAGAGCGTGGCCGACCCGGCCATCGGCTACCTGGTCCACCAGGCCATGTACGAAAGCGGCGAGGGCCTGATTCGCAAGTTTGATTTTGACCCCGACGCCCACCACGCCTATATCGAGCGCATCTTCGCCCGGTTCCAGAACCCCTTCCTGGCCGACGAGACCACCCGTGTGGCCCGGGAGCCCATCCGCAAGCTGGCCCCCACCGACCGGCTGATTAAGCCCCTGACAACCGCCTGGTCCTACGGGCTGTGCGTAGACCACCTGATCTTCGGCGCGGCCGCCGCCCTCCTCTTTGACTGCCCGGAGGATGAGCAGAGCGCGGAGATGATAAAGAAGATCAAGACCGAGGGTGTGGAGCGGGCCCTGGAGGAGTATACCGGACTGACCCACGGCCATCCCCTGTTCGGCCGGATCCTGGATGTCTACCGGGCGCTGGGCGTCTCCAAAGGCTGAGATAAAAATATCCCGAACGGCTTAGCCGTTCGGGATATTTTTAAGCAAATCAGAGGGCTGTTACAGGGCTGCGCCGGCGGCAATCAGCTTGCTGAGGGCCGCCTCATCGGCCACCAGCACCACGTTGGGGTGGAGCCGGAGGATGGAGCCGGGGCACTGAGGCCCGATGGGACCGCAGACGGTGTTGTACACGGCGTCCGCCTTGTCCTCGCCGCTGGCCACCAGCAGCACCCGCTTGGCGCCCATGATAGCCCCGATCCCCATGCTGAAGGCCTGCTTGGGCACGTCGTCCTTGGTGGCGAAGAAGCGGGAGTTGGCCTCGATGGTGCTCTCGGCCAGGTCCACCACATGGGTCTCTTTAACAAAGTGGTCGCCCGGCTCGTTAAAGCCAATGTGTCCGTTGCGGCCGATGCCCAGAAGCTGCAGGTCCACATACCCTAAGGACTGGATGTAGGCGTCGTATTCGGCGCACTCCTTGGCGGGGTCGGCGGCCAGGCCGTCGGGCACGCGGGTGTTTTCAGGCACAATATCCACGTGGTCAAAGAAGTTGCTCTGCATAAAATAGCGGTAGCTCTGATCGTGGTCGGGGGTCAGCCCCTTGTATTCGTCCAGATTGACGCTGCGGACTCCCTGAAAGCTGAGCATTCCGGCCTTATACCAGTTGACCAGGTACTGATAGGTGCCCACCGGAGTGGAGCCTGTGGCCAGGCCCAGCACACAGGCCGGGTTGTGAACAACCTCTGCCGCAATTACCTGGGCGGCGCGGCGGCTCATCGCGTCGTAGTCTTTCTCGCGGAAAATCTGCATTATAAACGCTCCTTTTCAGCACATATTTGTGGGGTTAAGGCCCCTGCGTGTCCTCAATTATAACACAGCCTAGATAAGAAATCTAGCGATAATCTGCCTGCGCATTATGAAATTAGTACCGATTTGGGGACAGAGTGAAGGCGTGAGACTGTTTCGCACGTGTTAAAAAATACTGAGATACATCCTTTGGCTGAGCCGCTCCAGCACCTTGATTCCCGCCAGGCTGTTGCCCTTGTCGTCCAGCCCGGGAGAGAAGATGCCGATTCCCATTCGGGTGGGGACAACGGCCATGATTCCGCCCCCCACGCCGCTTTTGGCCGGGACCCCCACCTTTACGGCGAAGTCGCCAGAGCCGTCATACATGCCGCAGGTCATTAAAATGGCGTTGACGTACCGGGCGTACTGGCTGGGGAAGAGCCGCTCGTCGGTCTGGAGCATCTTTCCCCGGTTGGTCAGAGCGAAGCCGATGTTGGCCAGGTCCTTGCAGCTCACCTTGATAGAACAGGCCCGGAAATAGCAATCCAGCACCTGCTCCACATTGTCGTCGATCATGCCGGAGCTTTTCAGCAGGAAGGCCAAAGCCCGGTTTTTGTTTCCGGTGCGCTTTTCAGAGAGATAGACCGCCTCGTCCACCTGAATGTCCGGATTGCCAGCCAGAAGGCGGGTCAGTTCCAGCAGGCGCTGGAAACGCTCCTGGTAATCCGCCCCCTTCACCAGGGTACACATGGCGATGGCGCCCATGTTGACCATGGGGTTGAGGTGGTCGCTGAGCAGCTGCTGGTCGGTGACGTTGATGGCATCGAAGGGCTTGCCGGTGGCCTCCACGCCGATTTTGGAGCGGACATAGTCCACCCCGTTGTCCATCAGCCCCAGCAGGAGAAGGATGGGCTTGACGATGCTCTGAATGGAAAATTGTTTGTTGTAGTCTCCGGCCTGGTAGTGCCTGCCGTCGCTGCGCACCACATAGATACCCAGGTCGTTGATGTTTCCCTTGGTCAGCTCGGGGATGTAGTTGGCCAATTTGCCCTGGGCGGTGTAGTGCCGGCAGTCCTCCAAAAGCTGTTCCAGCAGTTCTTCCATAGCTGCCTCCTAAGCAAAAAGTTTTTATTTCCCCGCCCAAAGGGCGGGGAAATAAATGTGTATTCTGGTGGGAAGCCTGTCTCAGAGCAGATTTTTCTTGTGCATAAAGAGGGTGTACGCCACAGAGACGAGGATCACGCCAATCATGATAAAACTCTGATTGGTGGAGAAGAAGGCGGGGCCCACCGCGACGCGGACGATGATGGCCAGAACAATGGGGCAGACCGCTTGCTTGGGGGCTTTGGCGATCTGGGGGACCAGCAGCGCGCCGAACAGGGCGGGCATCATGTTCTTAAAGGCGGGCTGGAGGAAGGGGTTGTTGTAGATAGGCTCAAAGAGGGGGGCCAGGAAGAGCATCCCGGCAAAGACGATGATGGTGGTGACAAAGGTGGAGGCGGCCACGGCGATGATGGAGATCACGTCGCCCTTGGGGGTGCCGGGGGCGTGGCCGGAGACCTCCATGGCGTTGATGGCCGCGGGGGTTTTCATGTTGCTCAGGTTGCCGGTGATACAGGCCATGTACAGCGCGCCGCAGCCGATCATGGGGGCGTAGGCCAGGTTTTCACACACGCCGGCGATGGTAAAGGTGAGCAGGATGGGAATGCCGTTTTGCAGGGCGGCGGGTATGTTAAAAGAGATATGGTAGACCGCGCCCAGCATAAAGGCCAGACCGATGAAGCAGACCAGGATCAAAATAACAGTGCAGCGGCCCAACAGATGGATTTTGCTGTTAAAGCTCTTATCTTTCATTCCAATACCCTCCTTTTAAATCGTCGCCGCGTTGACGATACAGGAGATAAACATTCCCGCCAGCATACTGATGGGGAAGGCGAACTCCTTCAGCTTGGGGGCCGACTTAGACACCCTTGTGAGAATCAGCGACACCACGCCGGCGCCCAGGATGGCGGAGATCATGGGCAGGTCGGAGATGCTGGTGAGGTAGGGGGCGGCAAAGGTGCCGTACATGCCCAGGAACATGGCGCCGGTAATCAGGGGGACCAGGGTGGCGTTGCGGCTCTTCACCTGTTCCACACCCTTGTCGTAGGTCTTCAGGAAAATGACATTGAAGATATTGCCGCCCAGGATGCCGATGGACACCACAAAGAGGATGGACACAAAGACGTCCAGAGGGATGTTTTCCACCGCCAGCGACTCCATGCCGAAGGCCTGGGCGGCCATGTTGGCCACCATGGTCTCGTAGGTGGCGGAGCCCACTACGCTCAGGCGCAGCCAGGGGAAGTACCGGCCCAGCAGGGGGACCAGCAGCAGGTAGCTGACCACGATGGGCAGGGATGGGACGATGGAGAAGATGGCGCTGCTGCGGGCGGCCTCTTTCATCTCCTCGCTGGTCATCTCCAGCTCCTTGCCCCGCCTGATGGCCAGCATAACGAAGAGGACGGGCTGAAGCAGAACGATGAGAATGGTAATGGCGCACAAAATTGCCATCGTAGAGCTGTTTGCCAACTGCATATGGGTCATATACACACACTCCTTAATTTTGACCTCTTGCCGCCCTCCATTGGAGGACGCTGGTTTGCTTTTTGCAGGGGGTGGAGTCAGTCGTTGATCCGGGGGCCAATCTCCTTGGGCACCGGGCAGATATATTTCCCGCCGGTGGTGCGCGCCAGCTCCGCCTTGGCCTTTTCCACCAGCTGGGGCTCCTCGCAGAAGCTGACGCCGGCCAGGGCCAGTACCTTGCCGGCCTGGAGCATCATCTTGTGGGCAATGGGGCTTTTGCCCTGGGCGGTCATCTGCCAGGTGTGGGCGGCGGTGCCGAGCACGGCGGTGGGCATTCCCAAAAAGCCCAGGGGCACCACATAGCTGGCGTCGCCCACGTCAGTGGAGCCGGGCATGGCCGGCAGGTTCCACATAATGGGACGAATGCTCCGATCTATCGGGAAGGCCAGGGCGTCCTCGCCGTATCTGGATTTCACCGTGGCAATTTTCCGCTCCAGGTCGGCCCCGCTGTCGCACTGATAGAAAAAGTCGTGGGCAAAGTCTTGTTCCTCCTGGGAAAATTCGGGCACTCCCAGCTCTTCCAAGGCGGCCTGGGTCACATCGCTGACCACATGGTTGGGGATCAGGTCGGACAGACCGGCGTAGAGCTCATAGGTCATCTCGGTGCCGGTCATCTTGGCGGCGCCCTCGGCTACCGCGATTACCCGGGGCAGGATCTCCTGCACCTGGCTGCTCTTGGGGGCGCGGATGAAGTAGTGGACACAGCTGGAGCCCTGAACCACGTTGGGGGCGATGCCGCCCACATCCCGATAGGCATAGTGGACCCGGGCCTCGGGAATGATGTGCTCCCGCAGGTAGTTGACCCCCACGCTCATCAGCTCGGCGGCGTCCAGGGCGGACCGGCCCAGGTGGGGGGCAGCGGCGGCGTGGGAGGTGATCCCCTTGAAGCGGAAGAAGACGCTGACGTTGGCCAGGGAGGAGAAGCCGGCTACGCCGCAGTTGTCGCCCGGGTGCCAGCTGAAGGCGATGTCCAGGCAGTCGAAGAAACCGTCCCGGGCCAGGTAAACCTTGCTGTTGCCCTTCTCCTCGCTGGGGCAGCCAAAGAGCACCACGGTGCCCTTGCCGGGGTTCTGCTCCAGATACTTTTTCAGGCCCAGGGCGGCGGCAAAGCAGCCCGCCCCCAGCAGATTGTGGCCGCAGCCGTGGCCGTTGGGGTTGTCCGCGCAGGCGGGGCGGCGCTGGACGCAGTTGGCCTGCTGAGACAGGTCGGGCAGGGCGTCGTACTCCGCCAGATAGCCGATGACAGGCTTTCCGCTCCCGTAGGAGGCTTTAAAGGCGGTGGGCATACCGTCTAGGCCGCTTTCCACCTGGAAGCCCTCCTCCTCCAACGCCTTTGCATAGAGCTGGGCGGTTTTGAACTCCTGAAAGCCGATTTCCGCAAAGTCGAAAATCTGGTCGCTGAGCCCTACAATGGCGGAGGCTTTCTCCTCAACAGCGCTGTCGATAAGCTGCTTATAGCGCAAGATGATCTCTCCTTTCACACGGTTGACAAGTTTGACATTGTGCAGATTTGCTGTATAATGAAGTATAGCACAGGATAACTTTGATGAAAAATACGAATTATCTATCTTGCCATAACGAATTGGTTATAACAAGGCTCGGGGGAGGAAACTGTTGTGAATCTGCAGGCGTTGAAATACATCATAGAGATTGAAAGATGCGGTTCCATCTCCAGGGCGGCGGAGATCCTGCACCTGTCGCAGCCCTACCTGAGCAAAATTGTAAAGGAAGTAGAAAACGAGTTTCAGATTTCCCTGTTCACCCGGAGCAAGCGGGGAATCGCCCTGACGGAGAGCGGACAGCTGTTTATCAACATGGGCAAGGACCTGCAGGAGAGCATTGATAACTTCCAGAGCATGTTTCACTCCCACCTGGAATACGCCCAGCTGCGGGTCTCCAGCCGTACCTGCAGCCACCCCTTCGATACCTTTGTGAGGATGCTCCAGGGGATGGAGGAGGAAAAGCTGCGCTGTGTGTTTCGCGAGGCCACCAACGACAGTGTCATCAGCGATATCTACACAAACGCGGCGGATATCGGCATCCTGATGCTGGACCACAGCACCTGGCAGGATGCGCAGGGGATTTTGGAGATCAAGCGGATTGCCTGCCACAAGCTGTGTTCCTCCCGGGGATATCTGCTTGCCCGGAGCGGACACCCGCTGCTTGCCAGGGGGACGCCCGTCACCATGGAGGACGTATACCGGCACAACTTTGTGATGTATGAGCCCCAGCCCCGGAGCAGGTATAACCTCGTCGGCGACACCCACCTGAGCGAGGCGGCGCGGATGCTGGACTGGGACCGGATCAGGCAAGTGGTGTATGTCACCAGCCGGGCCGCCCTGCGGGATATTCTGCTGCGCACCGACTACCTGAGCTTTGGCCTGTTGGATGTCCGGGATCAGGAGACCAATATGGGACTGGTTACCTTCCCCTTTCCGGAGGAGATGCTGCTGGCCCGGAGGGACGACAACTACTTTTTCTGCTACATCTATTTAAAAAATCGGGAGCTCTCCCCCATATGCCGGCGGTTTATCCACTATTTGAAGCGGTACTACGGCGAGGGCTCAGACGGGCTTTGCCCGGCAGGGTACTCTGAGGAGAAAAGTGGGCCGTCCCAAGGGGAAACCGCTTCACATGACGATAGCTTTGTGCTATAATGACCAATAGCATAAATTTACCGCCGGAGGGGAGCGCCATGCCCAGAGGAAAGAGAAGATTGTCCTCGCCGCAGATTGTAATTTTAGGGTTTGCCGCTGTTATTCTGCTGGGGAGCCTTTTGCTGATGCTCCCCTTCGCCACCCGGGACGGGCGGAGCGCCCCCTTCTCCGACGCGCTGTTTACCGCCGCCTCCGCCGCCTGCGTCACCGGGCTGGTGGTACAAGACACCGCCACTTATTGGAGCGGCTTTGGCCAGGGGGTGATTCTGGCGCTGATCCAGGTGGGGGGCATGGGGGTGGTCACCTTCGCCGTGGTCATTGCCTCGGCTGCCGGACAGAGGATATCCCTGAAGCAGCGGGGGCTGATGCAGGACTCCATCTCCGCCCACCAGCTGGATGGGATTGTAAAGCTCACCGGCTTTATAGTGGGGACGACGGCCGCCCTGGAGCTGACGGGGGCGGCGGTGCTGGCCCCGGTGTTCTGCCGGGAGTTCGGCCTTTGGAGGGGAATCTGGTACGGACTGTTCCACGCCGTGTCCGCCTTCTGCAACGCCGGCTTCGACCTGATGGGGGTGCGCGCGCCCTACTCCTCCCTCACCAGCTTTGTCTCCCACCCGGTGGTAAACCTGGCGGTGATGAGCCTGATTATCATTGGCGGCATCGGCTTTTTGACCTGGGACGACCTCCGGGTCAACCGTCTGCGCCTGCGCCGCTACCGGATGCAGACCAAGGTGGTGCTGTCGGCCAGCGCCCTGCTGCTGGCTGTGCCGGCGGTCTACTTCTTCTTTTTTGAGTTTCAGCGCCTGGAGCCGGCGGAGCGGCTGTGGGGTTCGCTGTTTCAGTCGGTAACGGCCCGGACCGCCGGGTTTAACACCATCGACTTCAACGAGCTGAGCGAGGGTGGTGTGGGGATTATGATCGTCCTGATGCTCACCGGCGGCTCCCCCGGATCCACGGCGGGGGGGATGAAGGTGACCACCTTGGCTGTGATGGTCTCCACCGCCCTGGCCATCTTTCGCCGCCAGGGGGACACCCACTTCTTTGGCCGGCGGATTGACGAGGACACCGTGCGCAACGCCATGGCCATCCTCACCCTGTATCTGGCGTTGTTCTTCGGCGGCGGGCTGCTCATCAGCCGGCTGGAGGGGCTGCCGCTGCTCACCTGTCTGTTTGAAAGCGCCTCCGCCGTGGGGACGGTGGGGGTGACCATGGGCATTACCCCCCAGCTGGGCCAGGCGTCCCGGGCCATTTTGATTTTGCTGATGTACTGCGGCCGGGTGGGGGCGCTCACTCTGGTGTTTGCCGCCCTGTCAGAGAGCCGGGGAACCGGCTCCCGGCTGCCCAAAGAGAAACTGATGGTAGGGTGAAAAGGAGGAGCTATGAAATCAATTTTGTTAATCGGACTGGGCCGGTTTGGCCGGCATGTGGCAAAGACCCTCAGTGAGCTGGGCCACGAGGTGATGGCGGTGGACAGCGACGAGGAGCGGGTAGACGCCGCCCTGCCTTACGCCACCGGCGCCCAGATAGGAGACAGCACCAGCCGGGAGTTTCTTGCCTCGCTGGGTGTGCGCAATTTCGACGCCTGCATCGTGACCATTGGCGACAACTTCCAAAACTCCCTGGAGACCACCGACCTGCTGAAAGAGCTGGGAGCGCGGAAGGTGATTGCCCGGGCCTCCCGGGGGGTGCAGGAGAAGTTTCTGCTGCGCTGCGGCGCCGACGAGGTGGTCTATCCGGAGAAGCAGCTGGCCACCTGGACCGCTGTCCGCTGCACCTCAGAGCACATTTTGGACTATATCGGGCTTGACGGCGACTACTCCATCTTTGAGCTGTCCATCCCGATGGAGTGGCAGGGAAAGACCATCTTGCAGCTGGACCTGCGGAAAAAATACGGGGTCAACGTACTGGGCATCCGGCGGCAGGGCCGGCTGGATATGAAGGTGGGACCGGATACCCTGCTGGAGGGAGACAGCCCGGTGCTGGTTCTGGGCCGGCAGAAGGAGGTGCAGAAGTGCCTGCGCACTTGACGGCGGGATACGGATAGGCTGGAGCGGGATTGCCGCTCCAGTTTTTTTCCTTGCCGGCCCTTCCGGTAACAGGCCTCGCACAGCCGGCCCCGGTGGTGCAGGGGCAGGGCCTTGCCGCACCGGGCGCAGAAGCGGATGTTGCTGCGCAGCTTGTGGAGCAGAATTTCGTTGATTTCGTCAGCCACCCGCTCCCGGCTGTCGTAGAGCCTGTCCTCGTCCACCGGGCAGCCGAAGGCCTTGGCGAAGGAGAAGTAGAGGTCCAGCTTCCGGTAGTACAGCTCCAGCTCGGGCAGGGTGGGCTCCTCCTCGGGCAGGCCGGGCTGTTCGATGGGGTCCCCCTGCTGCCAGCGGCGCAGAAAGGAGAAAAACAGCTCACGCAGGGCGTCGTCCGTCTCGTCAAAGGGGATGTTGGCCGCCCGCAGCTCCTGCTCCCGGGTAAGGACAAAGCCTGTCTCCCGCATCTTGGAGATGATGGCGATATACCGGGAGACGTCTAGCTTTTGATAGGGCTCCACTGTGGGCATCTGGTTCCACTGGGTGAGCACCTCCAGCAGGTCGAAATCCACCTGGAGCACCAGGTCGGAGAAGCCCGCCACGGCGTATTCCAGCGGCGGGATCACCGCCTCCAGCCCCGCCCGGATGGCGCTCAGGTTCTGGGTAGCCCCCACAAAGCCCCGGTTGTACATTCCGTACCGCCCCGCCCGGCCGGCGATCTGCTTGATCTCCTCCGGCTTCAGCTCCCGGCGCTCCACCCCGTCAAATTTCTCCGTCTCCATAAAGATGATTCGCCGGATGGGCAGGTTCAGCCCCATGCCGATGGCGTCGGTGGAGACGATATACTCCATCTCTCCCTTGAGAAAGCCCTCCATCTGTTTGCGGCGGGTGGAGTAGGGCAGGGCGCCGTAGATGATGGCTGGCTCCTTTCCGCTCTGGCGCAGGTCCTCCGCCACGCTGAGCACCCCGATTTTGGAGAAGGTAATCAGGGCGTCGCCCGGCTGGACCCGCTGGTAGTCGATGGTGTGGCTCATACATACCAGAGGGGTGGTGCGCTGGTGGACCTGCACCTCGTAGCTGTCGCCGCAGCTTTCAATCAGGCGGATCAGCAGCTGCTTGGCCTCTGGCGCGGCGCACAGGTGAACCTCAGGGGCCAGCACGCCCAGAATGGCCCGGGTCCAGGCGTAGCCCCGCTGTTTGTCGGCGATCATCTGGCACTCGTCGATCACTGCCACCTCGTAGTGCTGCTTCAGGTTCAGTTTTTCGGCGGTGGCGGCCACATGGGTGTCCCCCTCCCGCAGGTCCTCCTCCTCGCCGGTGGACAAAGAGCACTCTACCCCGGCGTCGATCAAGGTTTCCTGGGCCTCCAGGGCCAGCAGGCGCAGGGGGGCCAGATAGACCCCGGTTTTGGCCCGCATCAGCCGCTGAAAGCCGGCGTAGGTCTTGCCGGTGTTGGTTCCCCCCAGGTGGAGGATAAATTTCCGGTGCAGGCTGCGGGCCTCTGGGTATTCGTCCTTGGGGTTCAGGGCGATGAGCAGGGACAGGCTGGTGCGGATGGCCTGGGGGACATACCACACCGACCACACCATCCCCAGTCCCTCGCTGAGCAGCAGCTTGAGAGGGAAGTCTCTGGTCTGGAGGAAGCGCTCCACATCAGCCTCGGGCTGGAGCTGGGCAAAGTCGGCCAGCACCTGCCTGGCGGCGGCCAGGAGCACCTGGGTGTAGCGCTCCCGGATCTTTTGGGCGGTGGGGTGGCTGAGATATTCCCCCAGCCAGGGGCCGGTCCGGAGGAAATTTTTTAAAATGGCCGGAAGCTGTTTGCTGTCGCACCGCTGCTCCAGGGCGAGGAATTCCCCCAGCCAGGCCGTGGCCTGGGAGGAGCGCAGCATGTGACTTTTGGACACGGCGGGGAGCCGGCTTACCAGGGCCCGGTGGTAGTGTTCCGCCAGCCGCCAGAGGGGGGATGCGTCCGCCTGTTCCAGGTTCCAGGCCTGTTCCAGGGCGGCGCAGGCCGCCTTTACCCCCGGCGTGGGGGCCTTGGAGGAGATACGGGAGGAGCTGCCCTCCCCCTTCCGGCTGAGAAAGCGGGGATTTTCCTCCGCCTCCAGAACGTCCTCCTTGTCCCAGAAGCGGACGGGGTGCCCGTCCGTCATGCGGTAGTGGGGTCTGGGAAGGAGTTCCCGAATCAGATCGCTGCTCCAGCCGCGCCGCTTTAGCATGGACGCCGTCCAGTATTTTCCACGGCCATTTTTAGACATAAGGACTTCCCCTCCTGGATTGGTCTTGACCCCTATAGTATAGCCCAGATGGAAAAAATCTTCAACTGCACCGTAAAAACGCAGCCCGGGAAAACCCCGGACTGCGCTGTCTGTTTATTTGACGATGATGACCCGGATGCGTCCGCCCTCGGACTCTGCCTTGTCGTACCAGGCAGTGAGATTTTTGCCGGCCTGCTCCGCCCGGGCCAGACTGGACAGGTAGTACCGGCCGTCCCGCAGCTCGTAGACCACCGCGCTGTCGGACAGGGTGTATTTCTGGCTGCCTGATATCAGCTGATTGCCTGTCAGCAGGCCGTCTTTGGCGGCGGTGAGGGGGTAAAGCCGGTCGGGGCTGGCCGGGTCGCCCACAATCTGGACCGGCCCGCCGGAGGCAAGGAACTTGGTGCCGCCGGAGATGGAGTAGCTGACGCCTCCCACGTCGTACTGGTAGGTGCAGAAGCGGCTCAGCCCCTCGCCCTCCTCCTCAAAGCGGGTGATGATGCCGTAGGAGTAGACGTCTCCGGTGACGTCGTTGAGAATCAGCGTTTCAATCTCTCCCTGGGGGTTCAGGGAATACCAGCGCACCTTGCCCCGGTCCAGGTTCAGTCCGGCCAGACGGCTGGGGTAGATGACCGCGCCCCGCTGGTCGCCCACGTCCAGGACCTCCGCGTTTTGGGCAAAGGTGTACTTATCCAGCTTGGTGCCGTCGGCGCTCACCTTGCCGGTGAGGGTGGCGCTGGTCAGCCCCCGGAGGGCCACCTCACCCCCCTGGCCCACCACGGCCCGGACCACGCCGCCGGCTTTATAGCCGCCCCGGGTCTGATACTGATAGGTCTGGCCGTCGGTGGCCAGCAGGGTGACGGTCTGGGCGGTGTAGGTGCCGCCGTTTCCATCGGGGTAGGTGGAGTTGGACACCTCCATCACCACCCCTACCCGCTCGCCGGCGCTGGCGGACACATCCGCCACAGCGGCTACGCCGCCGCTGCGGCCCAGCAGCAGGGTGACGGTGTTCCCCAGGTGGTACTGCCCCAGGTCGGACAGGGCGTAGGCCGCCGCGGAGCTCTCAATGGGGTAGCTCCGTCCCGCCACCGTCACCGAGGTGGGGGCGGCGCCCGAGGGCTCGATGGCCTGGATGGCGCCGGTGGCCTTCTTGGCGTAGGCCCACACCGTGCTCATGGAGGTGTTCCAGTAGACCACGTCGTAGTCCCGCACCGCAGAGGTGTTGACCAGGCTGCCGTTGCGGTATACCTTGGAGGGGGTAAAGGGCAGCTGGGACTGCCAGCCCCGCTGGACCACCACCGGCCCCTCCATCTCACCGTTGATCAGGGAGACCAGGTCGGGCTTGCCCGAGACGTCCAGGCTGTGGCCCAGCTGCTGGATGTACGGGACCCCCTCCTTGGTTTTGGCGGACAGCAGATTATAGAAGAGATAGATTGCGTCCTGCCGGGTGAGAGGGGAGGCGGCCCCGGCGGCGGTGACTCCCCGGTCCAGCTTCAGGCTGCGGTACATGGCCAGCTGTCCGGTGGGGTAGGCCCCGGAGAAGTCACCGGGGCCGTAGCCCAGCAGGGACAGGGCCATGGACACTGCCTCCGCTAGCTTGACCTCCTGGTCAGGACGGAAGGTGCCGTCGCTGTAAGCGGTGACCAGGCCCCGGCTCACCGCCGCTTCCACATAGCCGCTGGCCCAGTGGCTCCGGGGGACGTCCGGATAGGGGGAGGCTGCCGCCTGGCCCACCCCGTCCCCGCCGGGGGAGGCCTTGACGGCCATGGCCACAAACTCCGATCGGGTCACCCGCTGGGACAGATTTTCCCCGGTGGCGATGCCCAGGGCGGTTACCGCCTGGACCGCGTCCTCCAGAGAGGGGGCGGATCCCGCCGCCGAGGCGGGCAGAACCAGCGCCAGGCTTAGACAGACCGCCAAAAGTGCGGCAAATAAGCGTTTTGTTTTCATATTCCAGTTTCCTTTCTGTTTGAGGAATGTAGGGCCGGCAAAACCGGATTGGCGTATGCGCCCCTGCAAGGGCGCTCAATCATATCTCAGCGCGTCGATGGGGTTGAGCTTGGCCGCCTTGTTGGCGGGCAGATAGCCAAACAGAATCCCGATGCCCACAGACACGCCAAAGCTCAGGCCGATGGCTCCCAGGGTGGGGGTGGCGTTGAAGGTGATGCCGCTGGCTCCCAGGCTGGCCACCAGCATACCCCCCAGCAGGGCCTCCAGCAGCTTGGCCAGCAGACAGCCGAAGCCGATGCCCAACAGCCCGCCGATGGCGGAGGTGGTGCCCGCCTCGATGACAAACTGGCTGCGGATGTCCTTCCGCTTGGCCCCCAGGGACTTGCGCACACCGATCTCCCGGGTGCGCTCGGTGACGGACACCAGCATGATGTTCATGATCCCGATGCCGCCCACCAGCAGGGAGATGGCGGCGATGGCCACCAGCACCCCCATGGCCACCCCCATCATGGCGTTGATCTGGTTGGCCTGCTCGGCCATGGTGGTGATGTAGAAGTAATTATACATCCCGTCGTCGGTACGGAAAAAGTCGTTGAGATAGGCCTCGATGACCCTTTTGCCGGCGTCCGCGGTCTCGCCGGAGGTGCTGGTGAAGATATACAGATTGACCCACCGGCTGCCCATGATCTCCAGGGCGGTGGTGTAGGGGATGTAGATCTGGTCGTCCTGGCTGCCGGGGAGCATCTCCAGCTCGGCGTTGCG
>JAAWLY010000020.1 GCA_022798155.1 Lawsonibacter sp.
TAAGACCATTGTGGACTCCATCGGCGACCCCATCATGCACATCGTCCGCAACTCCATGGACCACGGCCTGGAGGAGAACGAGGCCGACCGCATCGCCGCGGGCAAGGACCCGGTGGGCGAGGTGATCCTCTCCGCCCGGCACACCGGCAGCGAGGTCATCATCGAGGTCAAGGACGACGGCCAGGGGGTGGATCTCCAGGCGGTGCTGAACAAGGCCATCCGCCAGGGTCTGGCCACCTCCGACCACGACTACAGCCAGAAGGAGATCCTCAACTTCCTGATGATGCCCGGCTTCTCCACCAACACCGAGGTCACCGAGTACTCCGGCAGAGGCGTGGGCATGGACGTGGTGAAAAAGAACGTGGCCGACGTGGGCGGCACCGTCACCATCTCCAGCGAGTGGGGCAAGGGCATGACCACCACGCTGAAGATTCCCCTGACCATGGCCATCATGGACGGCATGGAGGTGTCGGTGGGCGAGTCCATGTTCACCATCCCCATCAACACCATCCAGTCCTCTCTGAAGGTCACCGCCAAAGACGTCATCCACGACCCGGCCCAGGGCGAGATGGTGAAAATCCGTGACAACTTCTACCCCATCATCCGGGCCAAGGAGCTGTTCCAGATGAACCAGGGCTGCGACAACATCGAGGACGGCATCCTGATGTGGGTGGAGTCGGGAGAGCACTCCTACTGCCTGTTTGTAGACGAGCTGCTGGGCGAGCAGCAGATCGTGGTCAAGCCCCTGCCCAACTATGTAAACGGCTTTGGGGTGAAGAACTACGGCATCACCGGCTGCTCCATCCTGGGCGACGGCAGCATCAGCATCATCCTGGACGTGATTAACGTATATACCGCGGCCCACAACGCCTTTTGATTTGGGACGAAAAGAAGGGAGAACATAGCTATGCAGCAAACCGAGGAAGTATTGTTTGCAACGGAACAGGAAGACGACTACACCGACCAGCCCCCCGAAATTCAAACCACAAAGTATCTGATTTTCTCCTCTGACAACCTGCTATACGGCATCAAGGCCGACCAGGTGAAGGATATCATCACCGACTACGCCATCACCTACCTGCCCCAGGTGCCTGGCTATGTGCGGGGTGTGATTAACCTGCGGGGCCAGATCATCCCCATGGTGGATATCCGCCTGCGCCTGGGCAAGGTGCCCAACGACAATTTCTGCGGCATCGTGGTAGACGTAGACGGCAACATGGTGGGCCTGCTGGTAGACATGGTAGAGAAGATGGTAGACGTGCCGCTGGCCTCCATTCTGCCCGTCCCCACCACCAACGGCCAGGCGGCCATCTCGGGCATGTGCACCCTGCCAGACGGCGACACCATGCTGGAGTTGGACTGCGCACTGCTGCTGAACCACTAAAAACACCTTGCGTTAAGGGAGGAATAGTGAGATGATACAGCCCATCTCTGACGAAGATTTTCGCAGGCTGACGAATTTTATCAAGAGCCAGTACGGGATCACCCTGGAGCAGAAGCGCCAGCTGGTCACCAGCCGGCTGTCCTCTATGCTGGCGGAGCAGGGGTACAGCAACTTTTCCGAGTTTGTCACCCAGCTGCTGAAGGAGAAAAACCCCCAAAAGATTGAGCAGGTGCTCAACCGGCTCACCACCAACTACACCTTCTTCATGCGGGAGACGGAGCACTTCGACTTTTTCTCCAAGGTGATCCTGCCCGAGCTGGTACGCAAATACCAGCACAAAAAGTCCATGGCCATCTGGAGCGCCGGCTGCTCCAGCGGCGAGGAGCCCTATAACCTGTCCATGTACATCAAAGACTATCTGGGGATGCAGGCCAGCCAGTGGGACACCCGCATTCTGGCCACCGACATCTCCCAAAAGGCCCTGACCACCGCAAAAAAGGGCATCTACGAGCTGCCCAACACCATCCCCGAGTCCTGGCGGCGGAAGTACTTCAAAAAGGTGGAGGGCAGCCGCTACGCCGTGGCCCCCGACATCCGGAACAACGTGATTTTCCAGACCTTCAACCTGATGGACCCCATCAAGTTCCGCACCAAGTTCGACGTTATTTTCTGCCGCAACGTGATGATCTACTTCGACCAGCCCACCAAAGACGCTCTGGTGCGCCGGTTCTACGACGCCACCGTGCCCGGCGGCTATCTGATGATCAGCCACTCGGAGAACCTGAGCAAAGACGCCCCCTATGCCACCGTGGCGCCCTCCACCTTCCAGAAGCGGTGAATTTTTCCATCCTGGCCTGACCCCAGGCCAGGATGAAGCGTAACGAATTGTTGTAAAAGGAGAGATCCTGAATATGCCCATCTGGTCTTCCAGTACCATCAAAAAAGTGCGCGTCCTGGTGGTGGATGACTCCATCCTGGCCCGCACCATGATTTCCAAGGGGCTGTCCGGCTCCCCCCAGATCGAGGTGGTGGCCACCGCCTTCAACGCCAAAGACGCCATGACCAAAGTGGAGCAGTTCAAGCCCGACGTTATCACCTCCGACGTGGAGATGCCCGGCATGAGCGGAATCGAGTTTTTGAAGGAGCTTCTGCCCAGGCATCCCATCCCGGTCATCCTGGTGTCCTCTCTGGACCTGAAGGTGTTCGACGCCCTGTCCGCCGGCGCGGTGGACTTTGTGCGCAAGCCGGAGCCCGGCCAGAATGAGGCCTTTATCGCCTCTCTCACCCAAAAGGTTATCTCCGCCAAAGGGGCCCATGTCCGCCCCCGGCCCGGCATTATCACCCCCCCGGCCGCCAGTAAGGCGAGCGCCGGGGCCGGGGTGCGCCAGCCCATCACACTGGCCAACGCCCCGGCGCTGCCCCCGGTCCCGCCCCTGGGCAACCGCCCCGTGCTGGACAATGTGATTATCGCCCTGGGGGCCTCCACCGGCGGCACCGAGGCCACCCTGGAGGTGATGCGGCGGCTGCCCGCCGACATCCCGGGGATGATTATCGTCCAGCACATGCCCGTGGGCTTTACCCAGATGTACGCCGAGCGGCTCAACCGCCTGTGCCGCATGGAGGTGCGGGAGGCCAAGAGCGGCGACGAGATCCACCGCGGCCTGGCCCTGCTGGCCCCGGCCGACTTTCAGATGCGGGTGGTGCGGGTAGGAGCCAAATACACGGTAAACTGCATGCCCGGCGAGAAGGTCAGCGGCCACCGCCCCTCGGTAGACGCCATGTTCCTGTCGGTGGCGGAGCAGGTAAAGTGCAAAACGGTGGGCATCATCATGACTGGCATGGGCCGTGACGGGGCTGACGGCCTGTTAAAGATGCGCCAGGCCGGGGCATACACCATCGGCCAGGACAAGGAGTCCTGCGTGGTCTACGGTATGCCCATGGAGGCCTACAACATCGGGGCCGTGCAGATCCAGGGCTCCTGCGAGGACATCGCCGGCATCCTGCTGCGGCACCTGCAAAGACTATAAAACATGTCCTCTGGCCCTGCCGGAGGACATGTTTCTGGAAAAAAGAGAGGACCCCGCCGCGGCGGGGCCCTTTTTTTACTGCTGTTCCGGCTGGGGGAAGACGATGCCCGCCACGCTGACGTTGACGGCGGCCACCTCCAGGCCGGTCATGGATTCGATGGCGTTTTTCACCGCCTCCTGGACCGCCCTGCCCATCTCGGGGATGGTGTGCCCGTAGGCCATGAGGACGGCCATGGTGACCACCACCTGCTCCTCCTCCAGCTTGATGTGGACCCCCCTGGCGGCGTTTTTCTTGCTGGGGTTGGCCAGACTGCTGACCCCCTCTGCCTCCAGGGCGGCTGCGGCGGAGATGGCTGCCAGCACCTCCTCGGAAATATGGATGTTGCCCAACTCGTCAGAGCGGGAGACGTAATCCTTGCTGTCGCTCATGTGATACCACTCCTGTTTCCAATTTACCAACGGTACTGCTATCTTACCACACTTTTTCCCGTTTGACAACCGCGGCGGGGAAAAACTTTGGGCTTTCTCGGGGCGGCGGCGGAAATTCGGCCCTTGCAAAACCGGCCGGGCCGTCGTATAATAGGAAAAAATACGGGGAGGAATGGTATGGTCTTTATTTCCTGGAATGTGAACGGCCTGCGGGCCTGTATGAAAAAGGGCTTTTCCGACTTTTACCGGGAGTACGCCCCCGATTTCCTCTGTCTTCAGGAGACCAAAATGGAGCGGGGCCAGGCGGATATCCCCCTGGGGGAGGGGGTCCGCGAGTTTTGGAACTCGGCGGAGAAGAAGGGCTACTCGGGCACGGCGGTTTTCACCCCCCATCCCCCAGTGGCCGAGGCCTACGGCATGGACATCGACCAACACGACCACGAGGGCCGGCTGATTACCCTGGAGTATGAAAAGTTCTACCTGGTGTGCTGCTACACCCCCAACGCCCAGGACGGGCTGAAGCGGCTGGACTACCGCATGGAGTGGGAGGACGACCTGCGGGACTATCTGATCTCCCTGGACAAGGCCAAGCCGGTGGTCTACTGCGGCGATTTGAACGTGGCCCATGAGGAGATCGACCTGAAAAACCCCAAGACCAACCGGGGAAACGCCGGCTTCTCCGACCAGGAGCGGGAGAAGATGACCGCCCTGCTCTCCTCCGGCTTTACCGACACCTTCCGCCACCTCTACCCGGACGTGGCCGGGGCCTACTCCTGGTGGTCCTACCGGTTCCACGCCCGGCAGAACAACGCGGGATGGCGCATCGACTATTTCATCGTCTCCGACCGCCTGCGGGACAAGATCCTCCGGGCGGAGATTCTCGAACACATAGAGGGCAGCGATCATTGTCCGGTGCTGCTGGAGCTGGATATTTGACGGTCGGGGCGCACAATGTGCGCCTGTGTGTGCCGTTCCGAAGCATGGCGGGGCGGATCATATCCGCCCCCACACACGTTACAAAAAGGAAGCGATATGTTATGAAACTGCGCGAGCTGTTCGACCAGGGCAGGACCGTGTTCTCCTGCGAGGTATTCCCGCCCAAGAAGAGCGACCCCATCGACAGCATCTACAACACCCTGGACGGGCTGAAGGACATCCGGCCCGATTTTATCAGCGTCACCTTTGGGGCGGGCGGCTCCCAGGTGAACCAGACCACCCGCGACATCGCCGCCCTGATTGAAAACCGCTACCACATCCCGGCCATGGCCCATCTCACCTGCGTGGCCGCGGGGCGGGAGGATGTGGACCGGCTGCTGGCTGAGCTGAAGGCGGACGGGGTGGAGAACATCCTGGCCCTGCGGGGGGACGTGAACCCGAATTATCCCCCCAAGACCGACTTTAAGTACGCCAGCGAGCTGGTGGCCTACATCCGGACCCGGGGGGACTTCGGCGTGTCCGCCGCCTGCTATCCCGAGGGCCACCTGGAGAGCCCCGACCTGGTCAGCGACATCCGCCGGCTGAAGGAGAAGGTGGACGCCGGGGCCCAGCACCTGGTCAGCCAGCTGTTTTTCAGCAACGACGACTTCTTCCGCTTTTTGGAGCGGGCCCGCATCGCGGGGGTAGATGTCCCCATCGAGGCGGGCATCATGCCGGTGCTCAGCGCCAAGTCCATCCAGCGGATGGTGTCTATGTGCGGGGCGTCCATGCCCGCCAAGCTCACCCGCATCCTGGCTAAGTACGGCGACCACCCCGACGCTCTGCGGGAGGCGGGCATCGCCTACGCCATCGACCAGATTGCCGACCTGATTGCCGGCGGGGTGGACGGCATCCACCTGTACACCATGAACAACCCCGACGTGGCCAGGCAGATTGCCAAGAGCATTGCATCCATCCGAACCGTTTAGGTGCCGTTTGAAAAATGGAAGAATGCACAGCGGCGAAAGGCCCGCCGATTGGGCCTTTTGACATTTTTCAAACAAGCCCTAACAGCGCAGGCTGGACGGAATTTTCCGTCCAGCCTGTTTTTGTGGTTTTACCCCCGGCTATGCCGGAGGTATTTTTTTATCCCGAAAAGAATTGACCATCTTTCGCACAGCGTGTGGACCAATGGCGCCTTGGGCGCGCGGTTGGTCTACCCTTTGGTGTTTGACTCAAAGTAAGAGAGGACGAAATCACGGAATTGAACCGCCGCGTTTGACATGGTGTTGCTTCTGTTGTAAAGCAGGCAGATGTTGCGGCGGCGCATTGGATAAGTGATGGGGATTGCAATAGCATTATATTTGGTATGCAGCGGGGTTTTGGGCAAAATGCAGGAGGCGAGTCCGGCGCTGACATAGGTTGCCGCGGCGTTAAATTCCTCCGCCTCAAAGATGACATTGAGCTGTACATGCGCTTCTTGACACATGTCGTCAACGATTCTCCGAATTCCGGAATCCTGATTCAGGATGACCACGGGGTCGATGCCAATTTCAGAAAGAGAAATAGATGCCCGGTGGGCAAGGCGATGATTGTGCGGGACAAACATTACGATGTCCTGCTGAAGAATGGGGATGGAGCAAAGCGCGGGAATATCCGGATTGTCAACAGTAAAGGCCAAGTCGTAGGTTTGGTCTAACAGTTTTGGAACAATGACTGTATTGTGGTGTTTATAGAGATGGAAGGAGATGTTTGGGTTTTCCATCGTAAAGCTGCGAAGCAGATCGGGCAGGAAATCATACCCCACCTCGTCGATGAAGGCCAGGGAGATGACATCGGTAGGAGTGGTGATGTGCATAAGCGTCTCGCGGCCTTTTACCAGGCTGTTCAAAGCGTCTTCCACATAGTGGGAAAAGTAGAGACCGTACTGGGAAAGGACGATATTTCTGCCCTTTTTGATAAACAGGGGGACCCCCAGCTCTTTTTCCAATTCGTTGATTGCATAGCTGAGGTTAGGCTGTGAGACATGAAGGGCTTCGGCCGCCCTTGAAAAGTGCAGCATTTTGCTGACCGCCCTGAAATATTCCAGCTGAAGTAAAGTCATGGAAATGCCTCCAATATTATGGCTGCTCTGAAGAGGTTTGAGTATCCGGGAACGGCGGACTGATATCAAATTTGAAATCATAGTAGCACAATCGAGGGCGCGATGCAATGCCAAAACGGCGGTTTTCGCCTGAAACTGGAAGAAAATAGGGTGTGGCGGCGCTGCTGCTGCGGCGAAATCAACAAAGAAATGAAATGATAAGTTTTATGTTATAGGTTCTATTGAAAACGTGTCATTGATTCATAGAAATACAGCCGCTATAATAAAGTCAAGATAAAAATCGACCAAATAAGCAAGGGGAAAATCGGGAAAAATCATGTATTTCACACCACAAAGCTGGTGATAAGTAAGACCTGTATCGCTGTCTGGAAAAGATTTTTGCCTGGTATACAGTGTTTTCATCCAAAAGATATAAAATCCCTTATATATCATGCGCGGAGATATGGAAGGAGCGTTTTTGTGTCTTGGAGCGGTGTACAGCCCCGCTGTTTACGCGGTCAAGCTGTGAAATGCGGCGGGAGAGTCGGTTCAGCCGGTTTTGATATCTGAGTTTATGAATGATGGGGGTAACACAATGCGGATAATTTTGTGCGGCGACTTATTGTTCTCAAGCCGAAATCTTCTTCAGCGGCTGGAACAACCTATTGTGAACATTCTGACCAGTGCGGACGCGGTATGCGCCAACGCCGAATTCAGCACGCCAAATCCCTTGACGCCGCCGGGGCTGTGCATGTATCTGACATCGGTAAAGCCAAAGACCCTTGAAGAATTGGCGGAGCTGAATATCAAGCTGGTTTCGTTTGCCAATAACCACACGGCGGATTACGGCTGGCAGGGGGCGCTGGAGACCATGGAGGCGGCAGAGGCGTGCGGTCTGATTCCATGCGGCATTGGCCGGAATCTGGAGCAGGCGCGCAAGGCCCGCTTTTTGGATACACCGAAGGGACGCGTGGGGATGGTTGCGGCCTGCTCGACCTGGTCGGAGCGTGCGCTGGCAAGTATGCCGGGGGCAGATACCGCGGCGCGGCCTGGCCTGAGCCCACTGCGCTGGAGTGTATCTTATGTGCTGCCGGATCTGGAATTTGAATCGCTGAAGCATATTGATGAGATCCTGGGGACCCGAGAGAGTATGCGGGAAGTCAGCCGGGTAGAAACATGGAAGCCGCTGGGAGAAAATCAGTTTAAGTTTGGTTCCGCCATGCAGGGCAATCTGCTGATTGAGCGGGGGGAGAGGCCGGAGGTGCGGACGTGGGTTCACGCGTCAGACCAGGAGGCTCTGCTGAAAAGCATCCGGGATGCGGCCCGTAGGTCGGATGTGACCATCGCGACCCTCCATACCCATGAGGGGATCAATGAAAACTGGTATGCGGCGCAGCCTCCCGCGTTTGTGGAGGAGTTTGCCAGGAAGGCGATCGACGCCGGAGCGGCTGTTTTCGTCGGGCAGGGGGCGCATTTTTCCCGTGGAGTTGAGATTTATAAGGGCCGTCCCATTTTTTATAATCTGGGCAGCCTGATTATGGAGTTTGAAGCGGGAGAATCTATGATCTCCCCTGAGATGTACCATACTTATGGCCTGGCCAGCGATGCGCGCCCCTCTGATCTGCACTGCGGCCGGGCAAAGGACGAGAATGGAAACTGGAGCGGTTTTTATTCAGAGCGCAGGTTTTCTAAAAACTTTTTTGTCATTATGGATCTGGAAGACGGACACGCGGAATATAGGATTGTCCCAATCGACCTGGATATGCACAACGAGAACAACTTGAAGCGTGGGCTGCCGGTTATTGCTGATGAGGCTGTGGCCCAAGAATTTGTTCAGGATTTGACACGGTCCAGCGAAAAATATGGGACAAGGTTTTCCTACGACGCGGAGGAAGGCTGCATCAAGTTTTTTGGATGTCCTTCAGAGAAATGAGCGTGTCTGGGATCAAACCAAATAATTTTTGCGCAAAGGGGAAGCTTATCATGAAAGCATTAGTTTACCATGGTCCTGGAGAACTGGAGCTGGAGGAGTGGGAGATGCCCCAGCCCAAGGCCGGGGAAGTGCGGCTGAAGCTGTGCTATTCCGCAATCTGCGGCTCTGATTTAGGTGCGTATCATACGGCTTCGGAGCGATTCCGCCCTCCGCTGATTCTGGGACATGAGGCCTCCGGCGTGGTTGACGCGGTGGGAGACGGCGTTACTTCGCTGAGCCTGGGACAAAAGGTGTGCTGCAATCCGCCGATTTACTGCGGGAAGTGCTGGTATTGCAGGCACGGGCATTACAACGTCTGTCCTAACCGTCTCAGTCTGGGCAATTCAGTGGGAGTTGCAACCTGTCATGGTACCTTTGCCCAGTATATCTGCTTGCCCGCCTACACGCTGGTCCCTCTGCCGGACAATATTTCCCTGCTGCACGGATCGATGATGGAACCGTTGGCAGTGGGGTATCACGCGGCGGCGAACGGGTCTTTTACGCCAGGGGAGACGACGGCCATTTTGGGGGTAGGGCCGATTGGCCTGTTGACTTTGATGTGCCTCCGGGCGCTTGGCGCGGGAAAAGTAATCTGCTGCGACCTGTCCAAGGCTAGGCTGGAGCTGGCAAAGCGGTTGGGCGCGGATATGGTGGTGGACACCTCTGAGACCGACGCCGTCCAGGCGATTCGGGATGCAACCGGCGGCTTGGGGGCCGACCGCACACTGATCTGCGCGGGTGCGCCCGGCCTTTTCCACAGCGCGATCCAATCCACCCGGAACTGCGGGGATGTAATTTTGGTCGGCATGATTCAGTCGGCGCTGCAGTTCTGCCCGATGGATATTTTTGGCCGGGACATCAATATTATCAGCAGCTACACCTTTACAGACGAGATATACAGCGCGGTAGAGGCGGTCCATTCCGGAAAAATCGATTTGGAACCTATGATTTCGTCTATCTACTCTTTGGACCAGGGAAAAGCGGCGTTTGACGCCCTGAGCGCGCCTGAAAACGGAGAGCTGAAGGTAGTACTTGATCTGTGGGGAGAAATGAGGGGGAACAGTAAATGGGTAAAATAAAGCAGAATCTGTATCAGGTCTATGTGACAGAGCAGACGAATTGTGCACAGACGATGTTTGCGGCCGGCATCCAGTCACAGGGGGATGAAGTGCCGGAGGCAAGCAGCCGGATGCTGGGCGTGTACAGCGGGGGGGTCAGCTCCGAGGCGTTTTGCGGGGGCATTTTAGGCGGAGCGGCCGCCATTGGCTACCTGCTGAACCACGGGGACGAGCAGAGCTTTGAAACCAGCAAACAGGCCTGCCGGGAATTTGTAGAGCGCTGTCGGAACAGGCTTGGAACGACGGAGTGCAGCCAGATCAAGGCCGTCTGGCGAAAAGAAGAGATTCGCTGCTACGACGCGGTGGAGCAGATTGCGGAAGAGTTGGAGTCTGTATTGAAGAAGTATTGCGGTCAATAGCGGGAAAGGATGGGCTGGATATGGAAAAAATACTGATCCTGCATGGATTGGACCATGACAAAATGGGAAAAGAAGCGGGGTCGCACTCGGTTACCATGGAGCAGATTAATGCCCGGCTGGAGCAGACGGCGGAGGAATGCGGGGTAGTGCTGAGCTTTTATCAGAGCAATGACTGCTCCAGTGTTGTACAGACGGTTCTGGAGGCCGGAGCGAAGGGGTTTGGCGGAATAGTCTTTAATCCCGCGGCCTGGGTGGATACTGGAGCGGAGATTGCGGGGGCGCTGAAGCAGTCCGGGCTCCCGATTGTAGAGGTACATATGTCCAACATCTGCAAAACGGCGGACAGCCATAATGTGATAGCGCCCAGCGTAACTGGCCTGGTGACAGGCTTTGGGGAGCAGGTCTATTCCGTGGGACTGAAGATGCTGGCGGCGCATTTGCGCGCGGACAATTAGGGGGGGCGCGGTTTGAAACGAATTTTGGTGGTCGGCGGCGTGGCGGGCGGCGCGTCCGCGGCGGCAAGAATCCGGAGGCTGGACGAGACGGCCAGTATCACGATATTGGAACGTGGGCCGCACATTTCCTTTTCCAACTGTGCGCTCCCCTACTATCTGGGCGGCGTGGTTGCCAGCGAAGAGAAGCTGATTATGATGGCTCCGGATGCTTTTCAGGCCAGATACCAGATTGAGGTGCGCGTGGAGCACGAGGCGCTCTCCATCAACCCGGCGGAGAAAACCGTCTCTGTGAAGGATATCCGGGGCGGCAGGGTCTATTCCGAGGGATACGACGTGTTGATCCTGTCGCCGGGCGCGCGGCCTGTCATACCAGCTTCCATCAAGGGCACGGGGCTGCCCCATGTGTTTACCATCCGAAATGTTGTAGATATTGCCCGGATTAAGGGGTGGATAGACCAGGAGAACGTAGAGGATGTCGCCGTAATCGGCGGCGGTTTCATCGGTATGGAGGTTGCGGAAAATCTCCGGCACAAGCATGTGACGCTTGTGGAGGCGGCCAACCAGGTGATGGCTCCTTTTGATTACGACATGGCTCAGATTCTGCACAAGGAGTGCATGGACCACGGAGTTGATTTGATTCTTCAAGATGGCTTGGACGAGATCGCAGAGACGGAAATACATCTGAGGTCCGGAAGAAAAATTCGGGCGCAGGCTGTGATCCTGGCCATTGGAGCGGCGCCGGAAACAGGTTTGGCAAAGGACGCGGGGCTGGAGATCGGTCCATCGGGAGGCATTAAGGTCAATCAGCGGTTTCAAACCAGCGATTCCAGCATCTATGCAGTGGGCGACGCGATTGAGGTGTATCACGCGCTGACCCACCGGCCGGTCCTTCTTCCCCTGGCCGGTCCGGCGCAGAGACAGGCGCGGGCGGCGGCGGACAGCATTTGCGGTGTTCCTCATGGGCATCCCGGGGTGATTGGTTCCTGCGCCGTTCGGATATTCGACTTGAATGCGGCGGCCACCGGCTTGAATGAAAAAACGGCCAAAGCGGCTGGGATTCCCTATGATTTTGTGTATATCATTCCCTCTGACCGCCCCGGCTCCATGCCGGAGGCAAAGCCGATGCACTTCAAGCTGTTATATGAGGTTCCAACCGGCCGCATTTTAGGCGCCCAGGCGATTGGCGGGGGCAGCGCGGATAAACGGATTGATGTCATAGCCGCCATGATCTCTTCCGGAGCCAATCTTGAGGATCTGAAAGAATTGGAGCTGTGCTACTCCCCGAGATTCGGCACGGCCAAGGACGTAGTCAACCAGGCGGCCATGGTGGCGCTGAATATTTTATATGGGACTGTGCGGCAGGTGCCGGTGACGGCAGTGCGGGAGTTGGTGGAATCGCAGGCCTGCATTATTGATGTGCGGGAGGAGGCGGAATTTCAAAAGGGGCATCTGCTGGGCGCAAAGAACATTCCCCTCAGCCAGCTGCGCGGCCGCGTCCATGAGATTCCAAACGATCAGCCGGTCTATCTGCACTGCCGGACAAGCCAACGCAGCTATTTTGCGTTGATGGCGCTGCAGGGCAGAGGCTTTCAGAACCTTTGGAACATATCGGGCTCTTATCTGGGAATTTGTCTTTATGAGTATTTTAACGACGTGGTTCAAAACCGGAAACCGATTGTGACGGCGTATAACTTTCAATAACAAGGCCGGGGAGAGCTGACGGGGCCGGGGCTCGTTTGAAAAAGGTCAAAACGCCCAACGACGGGGCTTTCGTCCCCATGCCTCCCCAATTTTTCTTGAAATACATCCAATTGGGGGGAGGAGTGCCGGCCTCTGTCCCCAAGCATTTCCAAAGGGCAGCGGCTTATAAAAGCGCCATGCTTTTATATAATAAATTTAAGGAGGACATAAAATGAAGCGGTATGTAAAGAAGATTCTGGCATCGGCACTGGCATTGGCAATGCTGGCAGGCCTTTCCGCCTGCGGAAATTCCGGGCAGCAGACGCCCTCCAATTCCGGCGGGGGCAGCGGCGCTAACAGCGGGAGCGTTTCCGGGTCCCCAGATTCCAGCCAGGGGCAGACGGCGTCCATTCCCAAAGAGATTACCTTTGTAATTCCCTACTCCGACACCTCGGGCACCAATACGGTGTGGAGAGCGTTTGGCGCGGCGCTGGAGGAGATGTACGGCACCACCGTTGTATATGAAAACCAGGCCGGAGCCAACGGCGCGGTGGGAGCAACCTATTACATGACCCAGTCCCCCCATGACGGCAGCGCGGTGGTCTGCATGTCGGAATCCACCACCCTGTTTAAGGCCAACGATCTGGCCGACTACACCTATGATGACTTTGAGCCCCTGATTCTGCTGAGCGCAAACTGCGGAATTTTGGTTACCTACCCTGGTTCCCCTATGGACGGTATGAACTTTACCGAGGTTATTACCTATCTTCAGCAGCACCCGGGTACCACAGTAGGCGGGACCGGCGTGGGCAGTATGTGCTGGCTTTGGTACCAGATCCTCCAGAATATCTATGGGATTGAACTGAATGTCATTGATTTCAACGACAGCGGCGAGGGCAATACCCAGCTGATGGGCGGACATATTGAACTGTTCGTCAACGGCTATACCAGCGGCCGGCCTTTGATTGAGGCTGGATCTGTGTCTGCCATCTGCGTGTTCGGGAAGGAACGGCTGGCGGGTCTGCCCGAAGTTCCCAGCGTCTCTGAGTATACAGAGGAGCTGGACAAGTATATGCCCAACGGCTCCTTCTTTGTTGCCGAAGTGTCCAAGGATGTTCCCGCGGAGATGACCCAGGCGCTGAGAGAGGCCTTTGTCAATGTGGCGGAGGGTGACACGATGCAGGCCTGGTGTAAAGACAACAACGGCGAGTACCTGGGCTTGACCGGGGATGCGGCCAACGAGTATATGAAGCATCAGCAGGCTGTCAACTCTTATTTGCTGTATGATGCCGGGATCAGCTCTGTGGACCCGGCGTCCTATGGGATGACCAGACCCTGATTGAAAGGTGAATGGCTCTGCCGCGGCGCGGTTCGCCGCGGCAGAGCTCAGTCAACCACAGACCGATTATACAGGAGGATGCCATGAAAAAAAGCAATTTAGAGCAGGAGAAGCGCCAGGCTGTGACGGAGGAGACAACAGAAGAGAAGGTTGCCAGGCTGGAACAGAACGAAAAGAAAACATCCTTTGTACGGGAACGTCTGTTTTTGCTGATTCTGGCTGTGGCGAGCGTTGCGATGCTTGTCCCGTCCATACAGATGTGGCTGAAAAAGCCTGGTGCCAATGCACCGGGCATGTTTCCGACAATTGTTACGGCGGGCATGCTGCTGTGTGACTTGATCGCGCTGTTTCAACTGTTCCGCGCCGGGCGGCGTGGAGATGCGGACCCGGAACTGCACGGGTGGGACAAGCTGAAAATCGCGATTGGAACTGAGATTCCATTTACTGTTTTTGTAATGATGGCGGCTACGATACTCTATGTGCTATCGCTGTCGATTGTGGGGTTTTATATTGCCACGTTCCTTTATTTGATTTTCTCTATTATGTTCCTCTACAAAGGGGATAAGTCGAAGGTGAAACAGGCGCTTCTGGTGGCGGCTGGGATGGACCTTGCCGTATATGCGATTATTGATCTGATCTTTCAGATCCACATGCCATGAGGTGAAGCTATGACTACAATTATCGAAACATTTCTGTCCGGATTGTTTGTATTCACCAAGCCCGAGCTGCTGCTTTTTGTGATGGGCGGGCTGCTGTTTGGCATGTATGCCGGGGCCATGCCCGGAATTTCAGCCACGATGGCAATTTCGCTGATGGTGTCTTTTACCTACAACTGGTCCATCTATCCGGCTATCGCTGTGGCGCTGGGGTGCTATGTGGGGGCGGTTTACGGCGGCTCCCGGTCGGCAATTTTGCTGAATGTGCCTGGAACACCCTCCGCCATTGCCACAGCGTTTGACGGATACCCGCTGGCCAAACAGGGCAAGGCCGCAAAAGCGCTGGGAATTACCGCGATTCAGTCGGTAATCGGCGGAATCATAGGATCTGTCTTCCTGCTTGTGGCAGCCCCGCTGATTACCCGGTTTGCGCTGATGTTTGCCTCGCGGGACTATTTCCTTCTGGCCCTGATGGGAATTATGCTGCTGGTTTCCATGTCGGGCGGATCCTTTGCCAAGGGGATGTTTTCCGGCTTTTTGGGGATGTTCATTGGCGTGATCGGCATGGACGCTTCAACAGCAGTCCAGCGCTTTACCTTCAATAATATTTATCTGATGAACGGCATCAGCACGGTTGCCATTATCATTGGCATGTTCGGTCTGTCGGAGTCGCTGGTACAGATGCGGGATTTTCGGAAGGTGACGGTCAGAAAGCAGGAGCTGAAAAGCATTATGCCCTCGCTGAAGGACGCCTTTGGCTATCTCCGCGTGACCATCGAATCCTCGCTGATTGGGGTGTTTATTGGGGCGCTGCCGGGAACAGGCGGCAATATCGCGGCGCTGATTTCCTATGACCGGGCGAAAAAGACCACCAAGAATCCCGAAGTCCCCTTTGGCGAAGGGGCCATTGAGGGGCTGGTAGCCTCCGAATCCTCCAACAATGCTGCGGTGGGCGGGGCGGTGATTCCGATGTTGACGCTGGGGATCCCCGGCGACTCGGCAACCGCCCTACTTCTGGCCTGCCTGACTGCCCACGGGGTGGTCACGGGGCCAACGCTGATTGGCAGTCAGGACGGCATTTTCGGAATTATTGTGATGCTGGTTTTTATTGCCAATATTCTGCTTCTTCCCGCCTCTCTGACGGGGATCCGGATTTTTGCGAAAATTGTGGAAGTGCCCAAGCAGATATTGCTGCCGCTGATCATCGTCCTGGCGACGGTGGGCTCCTTTGCTGCCAAGAAAAACCTGATGGATGTCTATTTCATGGCGGGCTTTGGCGTGCTGGGTTATTTCCTCAGCATCCATGGCTTTAAGACGGGGCCGATGGTGCTGGGAATGATTCTCAGCCAGCTGCTGGAACTGAATCTCCGGCGCGGCCTGGTAGGCGCCCACGGCAGCGTCTGGACACTGCTGGGCCAGATTGTGTCCAGCCCGCTGTCCCTTATTCTGACTGCCGTTGTGGTGCTTGTAGTGCTGAGCCAGTTTGGGGTTCTGAAGAAGCTGAAAAAATTTAAGAGCGGAACGCCGCAGTGACGCCTCCAGGTAGGCTGAGCGGTGCCGCGGAAAGGTTGAGCGGTATGAAAATTACGAAAGTGACAATTCTCTACGTTCACAGCATCAAAACAGACGCCTCCCAATCCGGCCAGCGTCCAATCCTGCTGCGGATCGATACAGATAAAGGTATCTACGGCATCGGAGAGGTAGGCATGGCCTATGGGACCGGCGGACACGCCGCGGTGGGAATGCTGCGGGACTATGCGGAAATGATCATTGGCATGGACCCCATGAATACAGAGGCGATCTGGGAAAAATTCCTGAAGACCACCTTCTGGGGTCAGGGCGGCGGAACGGTTATTTTTGGCGGGATGAGCGGGATTGATATTGCCCTGTGGGATATCAAGGGCAAAGCGCTGGGGGTTCCTGTTTATCAGCTGCTGGGGGGCAAGTGCCGCAGCGGGATGCGTACGTATGCCTCTCAGATTCAGCTGGCTTGGGCGCCGGTGCGCAATATCTGCAAAAAGCCGGAGGATTTTGCCAGAGAGGCCATGGTCGCGGTAAATCAGGGTTACGACGCGGTCAAGGCGGACGTACTCCAGTTTGATGAGAACGGGGTTTCGGGCGGCTATTGGCTGGAGGGCCCGCTGCGTCCGGAGGTGGTCCGGGTGGGCGAGGCCCGAATCCGGGCAATCCGGGAGGCAGTGGGTCCGGACGTGGATATTATTGTAGAAAACCATGCCCACACCGACACCGTGGCCGGGGTGCAATTCGCGAAGGCCATTGAAAAATACAATATTATGTTTTATGAGGAGCTGAATTCCCCGCTCAACTCCATGCTGTCCACATTTGCAAAGAATCACATCAACATTCCCATTGCCGCCGGGGAGCGCATATACACCAGATGGGGGTTCCGGCCTTTCCTGGAGGCCAGGTCGCTGGATGTGATCCAGCCGGATCTGGGGATTTGCGGCGGCATTACGGAGATCAAAAAAATCTGTGATATGGCGCATGTTTATGATGTGACGGTGCAGGTCCATGTGGCTGGTACGGCAGTTGCCTGTGCGGCCGCCCTAAACGTGGAGGCGGCGATTCCCAACTTCTGTATTCACGAGCACCACCAAAAGGCGTTAATGCCGGAGTATATCCAGCTGTGCACCCAGAACTATCAGCCGGTGAATGGGATGATGCCTGTCCCGGAGCTGCCGGGGATTGGGCAGGATTTGACGGCGGCGGCGTATCAAAACTCGGATTTGATTGTAGTCGAATAAGACATACCCCTGCACTCCAAAGGAGCGCAGGGGGTTTCTTTTGTGGGCATTAAAACTTTGTTCATCAAAATTTAAGGAGTTTTTTGTCGTATTCCCGCCGCCGCTGTGTTACAATACCCCCGATGAACGGAGGCGTTTTCATGAGGAACCGGAAAAAATTGCTGATTTTGGCCGCTGCCCTCCTGCTGCTCGCCGGCGGCGGATGGTTTTTATACAGCACCGGCTTTTTCCAGGCGGTCCGCTCCCTGGACGCCCTGCGGGCCTACATTGCGGGCTCGGCGCCCTGCTCCCACCTGGTGTTTTTCCTGGTGCAGCTTCTCTCGGTGGTGCTGGCCCCCATCCCCAGCAACATCACCGCGGCGGCGGGGGGCGTGCTGTTTGGCACCTGGCCCGCCTTTGGGATGACCTTTGCCGCCGTGGCGTGCGGCTCGCTGCTGGTGTTCTGGCTGGCCCGGGTGCTGGGCCGGGATTTCGCCGACCGGCTGGTGAGCCGGAAGCTGTCGGAGAAGTACCAGGGGGTGCTGCGGGCCAAGGCCCCGGTTTTCCTGACGCTGGCCTTCCTCTTCCCCTTTTTTCCGGACGACATGCTGTGTATCCTGGCCGGGCTCACCAGCCTGAGCTTTGGCCGCTTTGCCCTGATCGTCCTGCTCACCCGGCCCTGGGGGCTGCTCTTTGCCAGCGCGCTGGGCGGCTCCACCCTGGGGCTGTCCCCCTGGGCGATGGCGCCCATCGGCCTTTTGGGCCTGGCGGTTTTTCTGCTGGGGATGAAATACGGCGATCGGGTGGAGCAGGCGGTTTTTTCACGTTTAAAAGGGGATAAACGGGGGAAAACTGAATAGGCGTTTGAAGGGGGAGACGCCCCAAATTTTTCTGTTTTTGCTCTTTACAAACGGATGGAAGTGTGGTATCATCTAAACATAACAATAATTAATATTGTTAAGGGAGGAGCGGCGATGGAGCGTACCATGCGATACAGCAAAAAGCGGGAAGCGATTCTAGCCGCCATCCAGGGCACCGACTGCCACCCCTCGGCGGAGTGGGTATACCGGCAGCTCAAGCCCCAGCACCCCGACCTGAGCCTGGGAACGGTCTACCGCAATCTGGCCTTTTTCCAGCGGCGGGGCCTGGTGCAAAGCGTGGGCGTGGTCCAGGGCCAGGAGCGGTTCGACGGCATCACCACCCCCCACAGTCACTTTATTTGCAACTGCTGCGGCCGCGTTCTGGACCTGCCCGATGTCAACTGGGGGGCAGAGCTGGGACAGGCTGTCAGCCGGCAATACGGGCTCACGGTCCAGCGCCATGAGCTCACATTCTATGGTCTATGTTCAAGCTGCTCGCATTCCCAACAAAACAACAAGGAGGAAACATGATTATGAAAAAGTTCGTTTGCAGCGTGTGCGGTTATGTCTACGAGGGCGAGTCCGCTCCCGCCAAGTGCCCCCAGTGCGGCGTGGGCCCCGAGAAGTTCGTGGAGCAGAAGGGCGAGATGTCCTGGGCTGCCGAGCACATCGTAGGCGTGGCCCAGGGCGTTGATCCCGAGATCATCGAGGGCCTGCGCGCCAACTTCCAGGGCGAGTGCACCGAGGTCGGCATGTATCTGGCCATGGCCCGTGTGGCCTACCGCGAGGGCTACCCCGAGATCGGCGAGTATTGGCGCCGGGCCGCTCTGGAGGAGGCCGAGCACGCCGCCAAGTTCGCCGAGCTGCTGGGCGAGGTGGTCACCGACTCCACCAAGAAGAACCTGGAGATGCGCGTCGAGGCCGAGAACGGCGCCACCGCCGGCAAGGTCGCCCTGGCCAAGATGGCCAAGGA
>JAAWLY010000021.1 GCA_022798155.1 Lawsonibacter sp.
CCGGGCGCTGTGCCCCTTAGAGGACTGCGTCTCCTCCGGCCGCCACTACCACGGCTACAGCATCTACTGCGGCGCCCACCACGACGGCGGCTTCTGTGATGGCTCCTGCACCTTGGCCCCCTGACGTTCCTCTTGCGTATTTGACAAAACCGGCTGACCGCGCTGCAGCGGCCAGCCGGTTTTTTATGTCTCCAGCACCTTGCTGTAAGCCTCCACCACCTGGCGGGCAGCCCGGAGGGGGTCCTCATTTTTTGCCAGCCGGAAAGAGAACCGAGGGACGTCCCCGGGAATCAGGAGCAGCCGCTTCTGATATTTCTCCTGGGCGCACAGGGCGGAGAAGGGCTCCAACTGGAACTCGTCCAAGGAGAAGATCAGCTTGCCATCCTTCTGAGCCAGGTCATTGATGCGGCAGCGAGCGGCATCCGCCCGGAGGAGGGCCACAGAAATCAGGTTGTTCACCGGGCGCGGCGGCTCGCCGTAGCGGTCGATGAGCTCATCCACCAGCTCGTCGGCCTCCTCTTCGGTTTTGACAGCGGCGATGCGGCGGTACAAATCCATCCGCTGCTCCGGGGAGGGGACATACCTGTCCGGGATGGAAGCGGACACGCTGAGGTTGGCGGCGCACTCGGTGCGGGTGGGCAGGGGGTGGCCCTGCTCCAGCAAAACGGCCTCCTCCAGCAGCTTCAAATACATGTCGTACCCCACCGACAGCAGAAAACCGCTCTGCTCGGGGCCCAGCACGTTGCCCGCCCCCCGGATCTCCAGGTCCCGCATGGCGATTTTGAACCCGGAGCCGAACTCGGCAAACTCCCGGATGGCCTCCAGCCGCTTGGAGGCCACCTCAGACAGCACCTTTCCCTTCCGATAGGTGAGGTAGGCGAAGGCCCTCCGGCTGGACCGGCCCACCCGGCCCCGGATCTGGTGGAGCTGGGCCAGGCCTAATTTATCGGCGTCCTCCATGATGAGGGTGTTCACGTTGGGCAGGTCGATGCCTGTCTCGATGATGGTGGTACACACCAGCACATTCAGCTCACCATCGGTCATCTGGGCCATCACGTCGTCGATGGCCTCCTGGGCCATCCGTCCGTGGGCAATTCCGATGGCGGCCCCTTCCCCCAGCAGCATCTGGATGCGGGCGGCGCAGCGGTCGATGGTCTCGACACGGTTGTGAAGGTAAAATACTTGCCCCCCTCGCTCTAGCTCTCGGCGCATGGCGTCGGCGATGATGTTCCAGTCGTGCTCCAGCACGTAGGTCTGGACCGGCTGGCGGTCCGCCGGGGGCTCTTCCAGGGTGGACATGTCCCGGATGCCGGACAGGGCCATGTTCAACGTCCGCGGGATGGGGGTGGCGGACAGGGTGAGCACATCCACCTGCTTGAAGTTCTCCTTCAGCTTTTCCTTGTGCTGCACCCCAAAGCGCTGTTCCTCGTCCACCACGAGAAGTCCCAGATCCTTAAAATGGACGTCCTTGTTAAACAGCCGGTGGGTGCCGATGAGGATGTCCACCTCGCCGGCTTCCACCCGGCGGAGCGTCTCCTTCATCTGGGCGGGGGTGCGGAAGCGGGACACCACGTCGATGTTCACCGGGTACTTCTGGAACCGGCGCAGGGCGGTGAGGTAGTGCTGCCGGGCTAAGACGGTGGTGGGCACCAGGATGGCGGTCTGCTTGCCGTCCAGCACGCACTTCATTATAGCCCGGAAGGCCACCTCCGTCTTGCCATAGCCCACGTCGCCGCACAGCAGCCGGTCCATGGGGGTAGGGCGCTCCATGTCCTGCTTGATCTCCCCGATGCACCGCAGCTGGTCGTCGGTCTCGGTGTATTCGAACTGCTCCTCAAACTCCCTCTGCCAGGGGGAATCAGGGGAGAAGGCGTAGCCCGGCTGGCGCTGGCGCTGGGCATAGAGCTGGATCAGCCCCTTGGCCAGGTCCTGCACCGCCTTTTTGGCCTTCTTTTTGGCCTTCTCCCACTCCTGCCCCCCCAGACGGTTGAGCTTTTTGGTCTCGTTGGCGTCCTCGCCGCCGCCGATGTATTTGCTTACCAGGTCCAGCTGGGTGGCGGGGACGTAGAGCACGTCGGTGCCGGCGTAGGCGATTTTCACATAGTCCTTTTCTATGCCGTCCACCAGCATCTTTACCATGCCCACATACCGTCCCACCCCGTGGTGCTCGTGGACCACCAGATCGCCGGGGGACAGGTCGGCGTAGGACTTCAGCTTCTGGCGGTTGGTGGCGTTCTTGGGCCGGCGGGGCTTCTTCCCGGATTTCTCCCCCTCGGTGAGAACGGCCAGCTGGATGGTGGGGTACTCCAGTCCGCTGGACAGCCCCCCCGTGGTGATGACCACCTGGCCCGGCCGGGGCAGCTCTTTCAGGTGAAAATCCACGGCGGATTTGATTTTCTGCTCCCGGAGGAGATTTTGCAGGTCCAGCGCCCGCTGCTCCCCGGACACCAGTACCAGGGCGGAAAACCCAACGTTCTGGTAGTGAGACAGGTCCTGCACCGCGGTCTCCAGGCTGGCCAGGAAGGGGGGCAGCTGCTTGGCGGTGAGGGACAGAAGCTCCCGAGGCGGGATGGGGTAGCTGGCGGTGGTGAAGGAGTCCAGATAGACCACCGGAAAGTCCTCCAGCTTGCCGAGCAGCTGAGGGAAGGTGAGGGCCAGCTCGCCGCAGGAGCCGTCCAGCTCACCCTGTTCCAAAAGGTCCTTGACGTCCTCCTCCAGCTGCCACTGGTAGCTCCTGGCCCGGTCGGCGACCCGGGGGACCTGCTCGAAGAGGATGCAGGCGTCGGGGGGCAGGAAATCCACGGCCCCGGCCAGTTCCGGGTAGATCAGGGGGAGGTAGCGGTCCAGGGCGGGGAAGGTCCGCCCCTGGGCGACAGCTTCGCAGTCCTGTTCCAGGGTCTTGTTCAGCGCTTTGTGCCCATTTTGCAGGGCCTGTGCGGCCAGCTTGGCAATTTTTTTACTTAATTCCATCCGTCCGCCGGGAGCCAGCTGGGGCAGGACCTCGGCGGCGGGGAGGAGGAGGGCGGTTTCGATGTTCTCCGTCCGCCGCTGAGTGACGGGGTCAAAGACCCCCATGGCATCCACTTCGTCCCCGAAGAACTCCACCCGGACAGGGCAGTCCATCCCCGGGGAGAACACGTCCAGAATGCCTCCCCGCAGGGCGAACTGGCCCATCCCCTCCACCTGCTGGCACCGGACATACCCGGCGGCGGCCAGGTCCTCGGCCAGCTGGTTTAGGTCGCAGGCGCGGCTGATTGCCAGAGTCCGGCAGCATCGCTCCAGGGTGGACGGAGGCATGGTCCGCTGGAGCAGGCCCTCCACCGTGGCCACCAGGAAGGGGTACTTCCCGTGGGACAGTCCCTGCATCAGCTCCAGCCGCTTATGCTCCCACTGGCGAGAGAGGGCGGCGGTGTTGTGGAAGGTGAAATCCCGGGGGCCCAGCACCGGGACAGCCGCCCCGGCAAAGGCGGACAAATCCCGGGCCAATTTCTGCCCCTCACTCTCGTCGGCGCACACCACCACCACAGGCCGCTGGGTGAGCAGGCCGATGCCGGCGGCAATGTGACAGCGGTGGATGGCGGCCACCCCGGACAGGGCGACAGGGGAGCGGCCCCCCTCCAGGGAGGAGAGGAGCTGCTGAAATTCCGGGATGCGGTTCAGGGCAGCGGTGAGCAGTTTCATGGGAAACACCTCGAATTTTGACGATTTGCGGGGACGCGGCAACGCCCCTGCCCCCGGTTGGGGGAGGGGTGTTGGTTACTATGTGCCTCCCCCGGGAGGGGAGGAGCCAGAGGTCAAGGCTGAGAGAGGGGCTTCTCTGAAGCTCAGGTAATCTCGTAATCCCGGCCAAACTGGAGCTGGCCGAAATCAATGCCGCCGGAGCGGGGGCCGCCCTCGTCGTCCTCATCCTTGTCATCGTCGTAAGGGCGGGAATCCTCCGTGGGGGCACCGGGGGTGAACTCAGCGGTGTCGGACAGGTCCTTCTCCTCCTCCTCGGCCTTGGCCCGGAGGTTTTCCGCGGTAGCGGCCTGCATGGCCTGGTTCAGCAGCCGCTGGACATTGTCGTCAATCTCGGCGGCCTTCTCCTCCACCGGGTCCACCGCCGGCTGTGTCTGGGGGGGATAGAGCCCCTCCAGCTGGGCAAGGTACTCCGCCTCTTGGGCGTGGAGGGCGCGTACCTTTTCCACAAAGGCGGCGGTGGCCTGTTGGGCCTGCTTCAGGCGGAACTCCTCGGCCTCCAGCTCGCGAGACAGCTCCAACTTGCGGGCCTGGACCTCGTCTTCGGTTTTGGACAGCATTTCGCTCTTCTTGCGCTCGGCATCCTTCACCATGTCGTCGGCCATCCGCTGGGCGGCCATAAGGGCTTTGCGCATGGCATCCTCGGTGGAGCGGTACTCCTCCACCTTGTCCACCAGCACCTTCATCTTGTTTTTCAGCACCGCGTTTTCGTTAAACAGCGCGGAGTAGTCCCCGGTAAGGACATCCAAAAACTCGTCTACCTGGGTCATATTATAGCCGCCGAAAGACGCCTTTTGAAAGGCGCGCTCGGATACTTCCTGTGGTGTAAACATATTTGTCCCTCCAAATGCCCGTATCAGGGCGGCCGGAGGCCGCTTCGACAGGGAATCACATTCCGGACTGGAATCTCTTTCTTTAAAAATACAACCCGTTGTTCTCCAGCTCGTCGATCAGGTCGCCTAAGATGTCCACGTTATAGGGGGTGATGATGTAGGTGGAGACGGCCACCCGCTTGATCTTGCCCTCCTGGGCGTAGGACACGCCGGCCAGAAAGTCCAGCAGGCGGCGGGCGATCTCTTTGTTGGTGGATTCCAGGTTGAGCACCACGGTGCGCTTTTCCCGCAGGTGGTCGGCGATGGAGGAGGCGTCCTCGAAGCGCTCGGGCTTTACCAGCACCACCTGGAGCTGGGTGGCGGCCCGGATATTGACCACCTTGTTGCCCCGGCGCTCCTCGTCGGAGGGGGGATTGGAATAGCTGGTGTCGCTGCGGACGGGGCGGTCGGAACGGTCCCGCTCCCGGCGCTCTACCGGGCGGGGAGAGATGTCGAAATCATCGTAGTCGTCCTCATCCTCGTCCTCGTAGGGGTGGGCCAGGCGCTTGAACTCGTCAAAAATTCCCATAAGTATAATCCTCTTTTCTCAACAGTAAAAATAGGGCAGATGTCCGTCAGCAGGGAGAACCCATGGGCGGACGGGGGCCAAAGAGAGCGGTGCCCACCCGTACCAAGGTAGCGCCCTCTGCGATGGCGTCCTCAAAATCAGCGCTCATGCCCATAGATAGACAGTCCATAACACTCTGATTATCGGACATTTTCTTCATTATGTCAACAAAAAGATTGCGCATTTGGGAAAAATATTTTCGGTTGGCGCCGGAAACCGTTGATACAGGCGGAATTGCCATCAATCCCCGCAGCCGGACAAAATTGGATGCCAGGACCAATTCCGCCAATTCGGGCAGCGCTTCGGGGCGCACGCCCCCCTTGCTCTCCTCTCCGGCGATGTTGACCTCCAGCAGGATGTCCTGCACCAGGCCCAGCTTTTCCGCCTGACGGGCCACCGCCTGGAGCAGATGAGGGGAGTCCACCGAGTGGATCAGCTCCACCCGGCCCACCACCTGTTTGACCTTGTTGGTCTGGAGGTGGCCGATAAAGTGGACCTGAGCCCCCGAATAGGCGTTGGCCTCCAGGTGGGCGGTGAGCTCCTGCACCCGGTTCTCTCCGCAGACCTGGATACCGGCGGCAATCGCCGCCCGGATGGTGTCGTTACTCTGTACTTTGGTAGCGGCGCACAGAGTGATCTCCCCCGGGTCTCGCCCGGCTGCCCGGGCGGCGGCGGCAATTTTTTCCTGCACGGCCTTTACGTTTTGGAACAGGTCCATCATAATTCCTTCTCTCTATATTTCGGAATAGCCTTTCCCCCCTCCAGGGGGAAGGCGTACCAGTGTGCACACTGGGGCGGATGAGGGGGAGTCCCTGAAAGCGTCAGCGCCCCCATAGCCCCCTCAGGGGGAGCCGTTTATCCCTCCAGCAGCATGCCATCCTGAAGGCCGGTGCCCTGGATGAGGATGGTGTCGCCGGTCCGGAGGAGGCTGCTGCCCGTCCCTATGGGGCGGACCACATAGTAGTCGGCGCCCTCGTAGACGATGGACAGCTCGTGGAGCTCCACCCGGCCATTGACCAGGGCGTAGACCCCCAACTTGTGAGTGGTGGTCTCCTGGCCGGTTGTTTCATCAGTCTGGACCGTCTCGACCAGGCGGAGGGCCTCCTTGGGCACCCGCAGGCCGCTGAAACTTTCAAAAATCAGCTCGGCGGTCTGGTCCCGGAGGGTGGTGGCAGAGGTGAGATAGCGATTGGAGGAGAAAACCACCAGAGTGAGCTCCCCCTCGGCGGGGCCGATTTTCTCCACGGTCATCTCCACGTCCCGGTTCAGCTCCCCGGAGAAGCGCAGAGTGGCGCTTCCGCCCTCTTCCAGCCGCTCGGCGGCGGCGTTGGGCAGATTGGCGGCGAAGTACCATTGGTTGGAGGTGAGCAGCTTGCCCATAGCGGAGGAGTCCTCCCCCACGGGGTTCAGGATCAGCTCCTGAAGGGAGGAGGGGGTGAGCTGGAGGACGCTGTCTGGGGTGAGTACCGACTCGTAGCCGTCCACCAGGTTGGAGAACACCCCCGCCTTGAGGGCGGTGACCTGGGTGACGGCCTGGGCGGACTGGCGGTTGAGGGCGGCCAGCTCAGCTTTCAGCTGGCTGAGCCGGGTAGCCAGGTCGGTGGAGGTCAGGCTGTCGCCGTAGGTGTAGCCCCGCTTGAGCACACTGCTTTTCACGCTGAGCACCTGGCTTTGAAGCTGGGTGTAGTCCCCCTGGGTGTAGGAGGCCCGCAGGTCCACCACCGCTTGGAGAATGTCCTCGTCCAGCCGGGCGGCGGACTCCAGGTCACCGGACTGGGCGATGGCCTCCTCCAGCAGTTCAATCTCCATCTGGAGCTCTGAAATAACGGCCTGATTGGCCTGGGCCTGGCTGTCTCGATAGACCAGGGCAATCTGCTGGCCCAGCCCCACCTTCTCCCCCTCGGCCCGGGTGACCTCCAGGATGCCGGCGGGAGCGGAGAGGACCAGGGCCTCCCGAACCACCAGCCCCTCCGCGGTGACGCTGTCGTTGACGGTGTAGGCATAGACCTGGGTGGTCTGGTAGGGCTCGTCCAGGGCGCGGAAGACGTAGGCGCCCAGATAGAGGGCAATGGCGGCCGCCAGCGCCAGGATAACAAAAGTGACCAGGGATTTTCCTTGCTTCATAGGGTTCTCTCTTTCTTATGTGCCTTCATTTCCCGCTGAGTAAGGCCCCTTTGGAGCAGGCGCGTTTCGAGGCCAGCGGCGGCTCTTGGGGCGAAATACAATCCTTCGCCCTAGTTTGCGGACTGGAGCGCCTCTCTTGCCTAAGGAGGCTTTGAGGTGCTGGCCTTTGGCCGCCCCGCAAAAAAGATTACTCCTCCCCGGGATCGTTCAGGGGGACGGGCCGCTCGGGGACAATGGTGGAGATGGCGTGCTTATAGATGATTTGCTGCTTGCCGTCGCTGGTGAGGACAACGGTGAAGGCGTCGAAGCCGGTGATCTGCCCCCGCATCTGAAAGCCGTTCATCAAAAACATGGTGACATTCCGCCGTTCCCGGCGGGCCTGTGTGAGGAAAATGTCCTGGAGGTTGTTGGTTTTCTGCATATGTAGCACCTCTTCTTTCTTTTGGACGGGGCGGCGCCCCGTCGGAGTGGCACTATCATATACCATTTTCTTCCAGATATGCTGTCGAACGCTGTAGCACGTCGGCAAAATTTGGCTCGGGCCCCCACAGCAGGGGCCTGGCCTCCTGATTGCGCCGGAACCAGGTGCGCTGGCGCTTGGCGTACTGCCGGGAGCGCAGTTTTACCTGGGCGGCGGCCACGGCGATGTCTCCATCCCCCTGGAGTGCCGCGGCCATCTCCTTGTAGCCGATGGCCTGCATGGCAGTGCATTTTTCGGGCACACCGCTTTGCAGCAGAGCGCGGACCTCCTCCGCCAGCCCGGCCTGCATCATCCGATCCACCCGGCGGTCGATGCGCTCCCACATGTCCTCCCGGCGCTGAAAGTCCAGGTTGAGGGTGAGGGCGCTGTACCGGGGCGGGACGGCCCGGGTCTCTTTGTTGTGCTGGGTAATGGTCTTGCCGGTGGTGAGAAAAATTTCCAGCGCTCGGACAATCCGCTTGCCGTCGTTGGGGTGGAGACGGGTGGCGGTGTCCGGGTCGGCCTGGGCCAGCTCCCGGAGGAGGGTCTCGCCCCCCTCCTGGACGTACCGCTTCTCCAGCTCGCCCCGCAGGGGGCTGGCCTGCTCAAAGGCGGCGAAGGTCCGGCCGGAGAGCAGAGAGTCGATATACAGTCCTGTCCCCCCCGCCAGGATGGGCAGCCTCCCCCGGGAGAGTACCCCGTCCACACAGCCTGCCGCCATGTCCACATACCGGGCCACCGAGAAGTTCTCCTCCGGGTCGGCCACATCGATCATGTGGTGGGGGATGCCCTCCATCTCCTCCGCCGTGGGCTTGGCGGTGCCGATGTCCATGCGGCGGTAGATCTGCATAGAGTCGGCCGACACCACCTCCCCATTGAATTTTTTGGCCAGCTCCACCGCCAGCCAGGTTTTCCCGGAGGCGGTGGGGCCGGTGATGACAATGATTTGTGGGGGCACAGTCTCGCCTCCTTGCAGATGATGTCGAAACAGGGTATTACAGTGCTGTCCGTACAGCACATTTTCCTCCTGTTAAAAGGAAGAAGGTGAATCTTAATGGAGGCAATCATCCAAATCCCGATATCTGTTACCGCACACATAATCGGCCATTTTGCGTGCAAATGGTTTGGCAGGTACACAGATGGACGGTGGCAGAAATCCCCCCCGGAGAGTTTTTGTATTTAATTTTTCTTCCGCTTATGGGCTTCGGCTCGTTGGTGAATTTGTAAACCGGCTGATGGAGCCGGAAGGGGAGCGGGAAGAACTGCGGGAATTTTTATGCTTCCGGAAGGGCGTGTCTCTGGGCGTCCGGCTGATGGTGGAAGCCCTCACATCGGCCACTGAGTGAGCGCGCTGCAAGCCGCCCGGGCCAGGTCCAGAAAGCGGTCCAGCCGGGGGAAGAACTCCGCCTCAATGCGCTGGAGCCGCTCCTCCTCCGGGGCAAAGGTGTCGGGCCCCAGATACCAGTCGCTGTCCCCGCCGCCCACGGTGCTGCCGGTGGTGATGGTAATCAGGTGCAGCCCGCCGCCTCTGGGGCCGGGACGGACCCGCAGCTCCTCCTTTGGGCTGGCCAGCAGGGCGTTCCGGAGCTCCAGACTGCCCAGCACCAGCTTGGTAAAGGGGTGGTTGTCCGAACGGATCAGCCGCTTTTTGGTGACCTCGGGAAAGCCGAAGTCGGCGGGCAGCAGGTCGTGGTCAGGCAGGCCGGGCACCGCTTTTAAGACGGCGTTCATGCCCCCGGACAGGGCCTTTTCCGCCCCGACGGTCAGCTTATAGGGCTTGGCCAGGGTGAGGGAAATCCGGGCCCGGACATAGTTGGAGGAACCGTACCGCCCGCTGACCTGGTACAAATCCACCGCCAGGGGCTGGTCCCGGTGAGAGAGCACCAACAGGCCGTCCTCCCCCTCGCCGGCCAGCAGCTGCCCGCCGTATTTCTTGTAGTACGCATAAAGGCATTCATTCCAGGACATGGGGAGACCTCCTTTCCGGCCTGCAGGGGCGGCTATCAGCCGCCTGTATCAATCAGGTCATGTCCTTAAACCACGGGCGGATGATATCCGCCCCTACATATTTCCCCAAACTCCTCTCACGTCCGCTTAAACTGCTTTTCCAGCTCCTTTTTGCTCAGCTCGATGGCCACCGGCCGGCCGTGGGGGCAATATTTCACCTGCCCGGACATGACGGCGGCGGCGATCCGCTCCAGCTCCTGGGGGGCGCTGTGCCAGCCCCCCTTGATGGCCGCTTTGCAGGCCATGGTGTGCAGCAGCTCGTCCCGGGCGGCGGCAGGGTCGGCGGAGCCGGCGGTGAGCAGCCTGCCCGCCAGTTCCTCCAGGGCGGCGGGGATGTCTCCGGCGTCCAGATAGTCGGGGGAGCGGCGCACCGCCAAATCGCTTCCCAGCTCGTCCACCTCAAAGCCGAACTCCTCCAGCAGATGCCTTTGGTTCAGCAGGACCTCCCGCTGGTCCGGGGACACCCGGCAGATGGCCGGGGTGAGCAGGGCCTGGGACATGGGGGTGTAGTCCTCCCCCTTCATCCGGTCGAAGTTCATCCGCTCGTGGGCGGCGTGCTTGTCAATGAAGTACACCGTCTCTCCCTGCTCCACGATGATGTAGGTGTTGAGCACCTCCCCGGCCACCCGCCAGGGGATTTCGCTGTTTTCCTCCACTCTGCCCGCGGCGGGCGGATCCCCGGCGCTCACACTGGGGGGGGTGAGGGGGAGTATTGGAGCGGGGGTGGGGTCACCCGCATCCGGCATCGCTTTCGGCGGTGCCGCCTTTTCCCTGGAAGGGGGAAGGCTTTGCCCTGCGGGGGACGGGGGTATATAGCTGCTGCTGTGTACCCGGACCACGGCGGGGACAGGGGGCTTTGGAGTCCCCTCTGCGGGGGAGCTGCCGCCAGAGGCGGCTGAGGGGGGGACGGCACTCCCTCCGGCCCTTTGGGTCGTCTCCCCCACAAAGGGGGAGGCGGACGCATTCATACGGATTTGGTTGGGGGTCACGGTGTCCTGTTTCCGGAGGCCAGGAATTTCGGTGTTTTTCAGCACCGCCTGGGGGTGGGACTGGTCCCCCTCCAGGGTGGAGAGGACGGCGTGGTATACCGCGGAGAACACCGTCCGCTCTGCGCCGAACTTCACCTCGGTCTTGGCGGGGTGGACGTTGACGTCCACCGCGTTTAATTTTGTCCGCAGATGGAGGACGCAGCCGGGGAACTTGCCCACCATCCGCTGATTTTTATAGGCCTCCTCCAGGGCGGCGGTCATCAGGGGGGACTTGACCTGCCGGCCGTTGACAAAGAAGAACTGCCAGCTGCGGCTGGCCCGACAGCAGGCGGGCATGGATACAAAGCCGGTTACTGACATATCCTCCCCGGCGGAGCGCACCTCCCGGAAGCCCAGAGCCAGTTCCCGGCCCAGCACGGCGTAGACGGCGGATTTCAACTGGCCGTCGCCGGGGGTGAGCAGCTCCTGCTTGCCGTCCCGGATGAACTTCACGCTGACCTCCGGGTGGGACAGGGCCACCCGCTGGACCACGGCAAAGACGGCGGCGCCCTCGGCGGCGTCTTTTTTCATAAATTTGAGCCTTGCCGGGGTGTTGAAGAACAGGTCCCGCACCACCATGGTGGTGCCCAAGGGACAGCCCGCCTCCTCAACTTCGCCGGGAGTGCCCCCCTCCAGAGCCAGGGAGGCCCCCAGTTCCGCCTCCGCTGTCCGGGTGAGCACCTCGATGCGGGACACGGCGGAGATGGCCGCCAGGGCCTCCCCCCGGAAACCCAGGGTGCCGATGGCTTCCAAGTCGTACTCGGTGCGCAGCTTGCTGGTGGCGTGGCGGAGGAAGGCGGTTTTCAGTTCCGGGGAGGGGATGCCCTTCCCGTCGTCGGTCGCCCGGAGGAAGGTGAGCCCGCCGTGGGAAATCTCCACCGTCACGGCGGAGGCCCCGGCGTCAATGGCGTTTTCCATCAGCTCTTTGGCCACGCTGGCAGGCCGCTCCACCACCTCGCCGGCGGCGATCAGGTCGGCCACATGGGGCTCTAATACTTGGATATTTGGCATAGCTTACCTCATTCTAACACAAATTGCAGGGTATCCGGGTCGATCCAGGCCCACCGGGGGTTCAACGGGTCCAGATAGACGGTGGGGTGCAGCTCCCCCTCCCGGGGCCGCCGCCAAAGGAACTGGCTGCGGATCGAATAGGTCCTTCCCTCCCACTGGTAGATGCATAGCACAGTCCAGGGGCTGCGCTTATGAAGGCCGTCGCTGCCGAAGCTGATGTACCAGTGATGGCGGGTGGCCCGGGGTACCAGCTGGCCGGGGACGGCCCGGCCCTCCGCCCGCAGGCGGGCCCAGCCTCGCTCCCGCTGCCGGGCGTACCACAGCAGCCCGGCGCCGAACAGCAGCAGGGGCAGGCCCCACAGGGCGAAATCCCGGGGCGCCCCGCTCCGCATAGGGAGGGAGAGGGCGGCTGCCGCCAATCCCAGCAGGGTGAACACCCCGCCCAGAATCAGGAGGATGAAAGCCAGCAGTGCCTCGTAGGTTTTGGGCGGCTTCATGTCAGTACCCCTCCGATACCACCGTCCAGGCCCCATTTTTCCGCTCCAGAGAAATGGTGCGGTCCGGGTCTACCCTTGCGCCGTCCTTGGTGCAGGACACCTGGAAGGTGATCTCTCCCTCCTTGGGGCTGATTTCAGTGAGGGAGTCCACCGTAAAGACGGTGCCCAAGTAGTAGTCAAAGGCGGCGTCCTGGGCGGAAGCCTTGTCCCCGGCGGTGAGGGGTGGGAGGGGCTCCTCCGCGGGCTCAGAGGCGTCCGGTGAGTGAGTATCCGGTTCTGAAGCGTCCGGCTCCGGCACGTCCGGTTCCGGCTGAGAGACATCCGTCCCGGAGACTGAACCGCCCGTTTGGGACGAGGCGCTCCCCGGCGTATCGTTTTTGGGCCCGCAGGCGGACAGTGTCAGACATAGGGCCAGGAGAAGCAGATATTTTGCGTATTTCATAGAGTTTTCCTTTCTTTGGCGGGCGGCCACAGGCCGCCATCAGGTATTCAGATCCTGTTTCAGCTCGGCCAGCAGGTTCAACGCCTCGATGGGGGAGAGGATGTTTACATCGGTCATGTGAAGCTTTTTCAAAACGGTCTCCCCGCCCAGGTCCATCAAGGAAACCTGGTCGGGAGACGAGACGCCTTGAGGAGCGGGTCCCGCAGGACGCCAGTCCTGGCGCTCCAGTTCCTCCAGAATTTCCCGGGCCCGTTTGACCACCCGGTCGGGCACTCCGGCCAGCTTGGCCACCTCCACGCCGTAGCTCTGGTCGGCCCCGCCCCGGACAATCTTCCGCAGGAAGATGATGTCGCCGCCCCGCTTTTTGGCGGCAATGTTATAATTTTTTACCCCGGGGATCTCCCCTTCCAGGGCGGTAAGCTCGTGGTAGTGGGTGGCGAAGAGGGTCTTGCACCCCAGGCGCTTTTTGTCGGCGCAGTACTCCAGCACCGCCCGGGCAATGGCCATGCCATCGTAGGTGGAAGTGCCCCGGCCGATCTCGTCCAGAATGAGCAGGGATTTTCTGGTGGCGTGCTGCAATAGGGCGGCCACCTCGGTCATCTCCACCATAAAGGTGGACTGACCGGAGGCCAGGTCGTCGGAGGCCCCGATGCGGGTAAATACCCGGTCCACCACCCCCACGCGGGCGGAGCGGGCGGGGACGAAGGAGCCCATTTGGGCCATCAGGGTGATAAGGGCCACCTGGCGCATGTAGGTGGACTTGCCCGCCATGTTAGGGCCGGTGATGATGGCGGCCAGGTCGTCCCCGCCGTCCATGTGGATGTCGTTGGGGACGAAGGGGGCCCCCTTGAGCATCTTCTCCACCACCGGGTGGCGGCCCTCCACAATGGTCAGCGTGTCGGAGCTGTCCACTTGAGGCATACAGTAGTTGTTGGCGGCGGCCACTGCGGCCAGGGAGTGGAGTACGTCCACCTGGGCCAGGGCGGCGGAGGTCTTTTGAATCCGGTCCACCTGGGCGCAGACGGCCTCCTTCAGCTCACAAAACAGCTGATACTCCAGGGCGGTGACCTGGTCCTGGGCGGAGAGGATGGCGTGCTCCAGCTCCTTCAATTCCTGGGAAATATACCGCTCGGCGTTGACGGTGGTCTGCTTGCGCACCCAGTCGGCGGGGACCAGCCCGGTCTGGGACTTGGCCACCTCGATGTAGTATCCAAACACCTTATTGGAGGTGATTTTCATATTTTTGATGCCGGTCTGCTCCTTGGTCTTGACCTCCATGTCGATAATGTGGCCGTTGGCGTTGGTGAGCAAATCCCGCAGCTGGTCCACCTGGGCGTTGTAGCCCGTGCGGATGAAGTCCCCCTCCCGCACGGAGAAGGGCAGAACCCGCTCATCCTCGTCCCGCAGGCCGCTGTCCAGCAGCTCCCGCAGCTCGGGCAGGTCGTCCAGGCCCTTCCGCAGCTCCTGGAGCAGGGGGGAGGGGCAGTGGGAGAGCAGCTCCCGGATGTGGGGCAGCTTTCCCAGACCGGCGGACAGGGCGGCCAGATCCCGGCAGCCGGCGGAGCCGTAGACCACCCGGCCGGCCAGCCGCTCCAGGTCGGTGACCTCCCGCAGGGCCAGAGACAGCTCCTCCCGGGTGATGGCGTCCTCCACCAGGTCGGCCACCCCGCGCTGCCGCCGGGCAATCTGCACCGGGGAGAGGAGGGGGCGCTCCATCCAGCCCCGGAGAAGCCGCCCTCCCATAGCGGTTTTGGTCTTGTCCAGCACCCACAGCAGAGACCCCCGCTTCTCCTTGCCCCGCATGGTGGCGGTCAGCTCCAGGGTCTGGCGGGCGGTCAGGTCCAGCTCCATAAACTGGCCCGCCGTGTAGTAGGTCAGGGCGGAGATGTGGCTTAAATCGGTCTTTTGGGTCTCGTACAGATAGGCCAGCAGCCCCCCGGCGGCCTGGACGGCGGCCTCGTCCTGGACGGGGACGTTCTGTAAACCGGACTTAAACTGCTTCTCCGCCAGAGGCCGGGCGGCGTCCAGACGGAAGCGGGCCTCGCCCCCGTTTTCACACAGGCAGTCCAGGCGCTCCTTTAGGAAGGCCACCAGACCCTCGGTGTTCCAAGCTCCCGAGGAGAGCACGGCCTCGGCGGGGTGGAACCGGCCCAGCTCATTTTGCAGGTGGCCCAGCCCCTCCTCGCTGGCGGGGAAGGAGGAGGCGTACACCTCGCCGGTGGAGATGTCGCACAGGCACAGGCCCCAGGCGGCGGGGCCCATATAAATAGCGCAGATGTAGTTGTTCTTGCTGTCCTCCAGCATAGCGGAGGAGATCACCGTCCCCGGCGTCACCACCCGGATGATGTCCCGGTCCACCAACCCGCGGGCCAGGGCCGGGTCCTCGGTCTGCTCGCAGATGGCGATTTTGTAGCCCTTGGCGATAAGCCGGGCGATGTAGCTGTCAGCGGAATGGTAGGGCACCCCGCACATGGGGGTGCGCTCTTCCGCCGGCTTGTTCCGGTCCCGGGTGGTCAGGGTCAGGTCCAGCTCCTTGGACACCAGCTTGGCGTCCTCGTTGAACATCTCGTAAAAATCCCCCAGCCGGAAGAACAAAATGCTGTCCGGGTTCTGGGCCTTGATGTCCAGATATTGCTGCATCATGGGGGTGATCTCCGGCATGGGAGTACCTTCTTTCTCTCTTATATCAATTCTCCAAACAGGGACCACTTATTTGCTCCGGTGATTTTCACATCCCGGAACTGGCCCAGGGCGGACCGTTCGCCGGTGACCCGGACCAGACGGTTGCCCGGCGTGCGGGCGGTGAGGTCATATCGCGCATCGTCGGACAGCCCGTCCATGAGACAGCGCACCGTCTTTCCGATGTAGGCGGCGTGCTTCTCCTCGGAGATGGCGTCTTGGAGGGCGGTGAGGCGGTTGAAGTTTTTCAGCTTCTCTTCTCGGGGCATGGGGTCGGCCATCTCGGCGGCGGGGGTGCCGGGGCGGGGGGAGAAGATAAAGGTGAACAGAGCGTCGAAGCGGACCTCCTCCAGCACCTTGAGGGTGTCCTCAAATTCCTCGGTGCTCTCGCCGGGAAAGCCCACAATGATGTCGGAGGTGAGGGTGATGTCGGGGATCAGGGCCTTGAGGGCCCGGATTTTTTCCAGATACTGCTCCCGGGTGTGGCGGCGGTTCATCACCCTGAGAATCCGGTCGTTCCCCGCCTGGAAGGGCAGATGGAGTACCGGAGCCACCTTTTTGCACCGGGCCATGGTTTCAAAGAGCTTCTGGGTGGCGTCCTTGGGGTGGGAGGTCATAAACCGGATGAGGAAGTCGCCGGGGATGGCGTTCACCGCCTCCAGCAGGGTGGCAAAGTCCGTGGGCTCGTCCAGGTCCCTGCCGTAGGAGTTCACATTTTGTCCCAGCAGGGTAATGTCCTTATAGCCCTCGTTTACCAGCTGTTCCACCTCGGAGAGGATGTCCTCGGGCTGGCGGGAGCGCTCCCGGCCCCGGACATAGGGCACGATGCAGTAGGAGCAGAAGTTGTTGCAGCCATACATGATGGATACCCAGGCCTTCACCTTGTCCTGTCGGACCACCGGGATGCCCTCGGCGATGGAGCCCGGCTCGTCGGGGGTGAGGAACATCCGGCCCCTTCTCGTGAGCAGGGTGTGGATCATCTCCGGAAACTTCCACAGGACGTGGGGACCAAAGACCAGGTCCACATGGCGGTAGGATTCCCGGATTTTCTGCGCCACCCGGGGCTGTTGAGCCATGCACCCGCACAGGCAGATAATCTGCTCCGGGTGCCGCCGCTTCCCGTGGACCAGGGCCCCCACGTTGCCGAACACCCGCTGTTCAGCGTGCTCCCGGATGGCGCAGGTGTTGATGACGATGATCCGGGCCTGCTCCGCGTCAGTTGTAAAACCAAAGCCCATCTGCTCCAAATAGCCCCGGATGCGCTCGGAGTCGGCCTCGTTCTGCTGGCAGCCGTAGGTCTGAGTATAGGCGAGAGGGGGCCCCCCGGGACGCCCCTCATTCATCTTCCTGATCTCCGCGCAGAACTGCTTTTGGCGCTCAATTTCCTCCGCGCTGATCCGCTTGGTGGTCCCTCTGGTATCGCTCATTGTCCCCGCTCCCTTCACGGAAAATATCATCTGCATCTCCGGTAGTGGAGAAGCGTTCATAGAAGGTTCTGGCGTCCGCCCGGCCGATAGGTGTAACCTGGTGGACCCCACCTTCCCACATAGCATAGCTGACGATGAAGTGACGGCCCATCGGATCCCGGTATAACTCCTGGAACATCATGTCATCCTCACCTATGCGGGTGTTGCACAATGGCTCGGACGTGGCGGTGTCATAGATGATCTTGCCCTCCATCTTGCGGACCCTCGGCCCGGCCGGGAGCCGGAGGCCGCTTGTGCTCCCAGGCTTCACGATCCGCAGCTCATAGCCCATGGCCTCCATAACCTTTCTCCAGTCCTCTGCGGAGAATGAATTTCGGCTCAGACGGCCAGACAGGTTCGGTGTACTCCAGCCCATCCGGCGGCAAAGCTCCGTCTTGGTCATTTTTTCGGTTTTCAGATAGGCTTCAACGATTTCGGATACGGTCAATATGATCCCTCCCTGCGCTGACGCGGCTTATTATACCATTTCGATAAACAAACGTCAATTTTCATTTCTATTTAACGATAGAAAATCTTTTTGATCCACTTGTACCGATCAGCAAAGGGAACAAACCGTTTTCCAGCAATGGGCTGGAGGCGGCGGTCGAGCCTTTCCTGGAAGTAGTCAGCCTCGGGCCCGTTCTCCAGGGCTCCGTGATACTGGTCAAACTTCTTGCCCATCCACAATCTTTGCAATCCGCTGGGCTCCAAACACGCCCTTGCCCATGGACTTCTCCGCCTTTCCTGAGCCCGTCCGGGAACTGTTGGATCAACTCCTGGTCAGCCCCCCAAACGGCCTTCAGTTCCTTGCTGTTCTTAAACAGGATCGGGATTCCGTTGCGGATGGCGTACCCGTTCAGAGCCCGCAGCCAGGAGAGGTCCGGCGATGACTTTGCCTTCTTCTTGCGGTTCCCGGTCTCAGCTCCCACGATGATCCAGTCCACCATCTGATGGGCGAAGTCCAGAGCAATGGGGCTCTTGGCCCGATAAACTCACCATGCTGTGCATTCATGTCTAGGGCTTGTTTGAAAAATGTCAACATGCCCAAACGTCAGCCCTTTTTCCGCCATACTTTGCCAATTTTCCTTGAAATACATCCAGTATTCCTGCGTCAAATTGGCTTCGTCTGGCGAAAAAATTCCTCGCCGTTGGGCAC